>CAYPFE010000252.1:0-5171 GCA_964409895.1 uncultured Novosphingobium sp. | reverse complement strand
TACGATGCGGGCATGGAGGAAAGCTACTTCATGGTCCCGCGCTACCAGGTGATGGGGCTCAGGATAGAGGTGCTGGGACAGGACCTGCCCAACGATCCGCGTAACGACCCCGCCTGGACACCCGCGAAATGGCGCGATGACCATCCGCTGGGCATCGAGGGGCTGCAGAGCATCGGCTTGTCCGCACCGTCGCTGGATGAGGCGCGGGAGGTCTTCACCGGCAAGCTGGAGTGGCCGGAACTCGGCACCCGCGCGCTTCCGGGAGACGATGCGACATGCGTTGCCTTCGATATGGGTGACACGGTAATTGAGGCGATGCTCGGCAATACGCCTGAGACGCGGGTGGCGCGTCATGCCGTCGATACCAAGGGCATCTATTGCCTGACGTTCAAGGTCAGGGACGCGGAGGCTGCGGCCGCCTATTTGCGGGGCAAGGGGTTGACCCTGGTCGGCAATGTCGCGGACCGCTTCGCCATCGCACCGGAACAGGCGCATGGGAGGCTGATCTATTTCACCGGCAATTCCGTGCCCGGCTATCCGGAATTCGGATCGAAGCTCCGGTCACCCGCACGGTTTCCTGCGTAAGCCTCAGCTCTGCGCGCCCGCCAGCGCGTCGGTCTTCTCTTCCCTGAAATCTCCGGACGCGAAGACCTCGGCGGAATGCACGTCGATCCCCATCGCCACCAGCAGTCTGCCGAAGCCGATATACTGGCCGATCATCATCCCCAATTCGAGGATTTCCGCCGGGCTGAAATGCTCCATCAGCCTGTCGACAAAGGCCTGGTCTATGCGCTGGTGATCGAAGGCGAGCCGGTCGGCGAATTCGACCGCCAGGCTCTCGCGCACGTCCAGCTCGCGGTCGCACTCGGGCAGGTCGAGCTGGGCGATATGATCTTCATTCAGCCCCTGCTCCTGTGCGGTTGCGTAGCGGGCGTTGAGGCAGGCCTGGCAATTGTTGTGCCGCGCAATCTGCAGTCGGGCGATTTCCTTGATGCGCGTGTCGAGAACGCCTTCCTCGTGCGCGCCATAGAAGAAGGAGAAGTAGCGCTCGAAGAAGTCCGAACGATGCGCGAGGACCGAATTGAGCGCCACGTCCCGGCCCTCGGCGCGGTCGAGCTCTACGCGTTCGCGGAAGAAGCCGCTCAGTTCGGCTTCGGGAACAAGGGGCAGTCGGCTCATTCGGCTATCTCCCGGTCGTCGCGCGATTTCGGCGCAATCGGGAGAATTCTACCATCGACCGGAAGGTGCGACAACCGCGCGTGGCGAGGGGCCTCTAACCGCGCCCCTTGCTGAGGGCTCCGGTCGTTTCTGGGTCGAGCCCGCGCATCGTCCACACAGCCGCCGTCGCCAGCAGCGCCAGGATAAGGTAGCTTCCCGCATAAATCTGGCTGTCTGTTTCTGCTGCGCCATAGGCGAGTTTCATCGCGCTCAGCGTCCACACAGCGAACATCGTGCCGACCGCCATGGTGACTTGCTGGATGGTGGTGAACAGTCCGGCAGCGCTGGAAATCTGTTCGGGCTCCATGTCGACATAGGACAGCGCGCTTACCACCATCATCGCCATGGTGATGGCGATGCCTTGCACGAACAGCGTCGCGTAGAAGGCAGCGAGCGGCAGCGACGGGTCGAGTCTCGAAGTCCCGAGCAGACCGAGCAGCAGCAGTACCGAGCCGGTTATCGCCAGGCTGCGCGGATGGAAATATCTGGACAGGCGTAAGCCAACCAGCCGGCCAAGTACCGTGCCGAAAGCCGAGACGACAAGGATCGAGCCGGCCTTGGCGGCACTCATGCCCATGCCGAGCTGCAGCCACAGCGGCATCAGAAAGCCGTTGGCAAGTGCTGCGATACGCAGGATCGAGCCGATCACCACCGACTGGCGGAATGAGCGCACTTTCAACAGCCCAAGGTCCAGAACCGGCGACGCGCTGGAGCTGTTGTGACGCACGAACAGCCACAGCAGAGCGACGCCCGCGACCAGCAGTACCGGCGCGAGAAAGCCGCCCCTGGGGTTGGCGATGCCTTCGAGGCCGAACATCAGTCCGAACAGTGCGAAACCGATCAGCAGCGTTCCCGTCATGTCGACAGGCCCGCGCACCTCGTCACGCACGTCAGGCACGACGATCAGCGACATGACTATGCCGATCACTGCAACTGGCAGGTTGATCAGGAATATCCAGTGCCAGCTCGCATGGGTGATGAGCTGGCCAGCGATGACCGGCCCCAACAGCGGGCCGACGATGCCGGGTATGATCAGCCAGTTCATCGCCTGCATCAGCTGGTGCTTGTCGACGGAGCGCACCACCAGAAGGCGGCTTACCGGCACCATCACCGCGCTGCTTGCGCCCAGCACGATGCGGGCGCCGATCAGCGTCGGGAGTGAGTTCGACAGCGCAGAAAGCACCGAGCCGACCATAAAGGCGAATATCGCCAGCACGAAGGCATTGCGCTGGCCCATGCGCTCGGCAAGCAGGGTGCCGAGCGGGATCAGCACCGTCATCGCCAGCTGGTAGGCGAGGATCGCGAGGTTGAGATCGATCGCTGCCACGCCGAATTCCCGCGCAATGGCGGGAATCGCGATGGTCATCGAGGAGTTGTCGAGGAACTGCATGAACAACGCCGACGACACCGTCAGCGCGACAATCCTGTAGCCTCTCGTTCCGTCCCCCCCGCCAGCCATCATTCGATCCAGATCGTCTTGCCCTGCGTGGCATAGGACTGGGCGAGCACCTTGCGGTCCATCCTGCCACCTTCGTAAAGCGTGTAGGTGATCTCGCCGTTGGGGCCGTCGGATTTCCTGATTTCGTCCGATCCCTCGCGCCCGGACATCTGCTCATCGTAGCGTTCGGAAGGCTCGCTGCCGAAGCGGTGGATTGTCCGGCTCTTGCTCGCTTCGCACAGCACGACGTCCAGCGCTGCCTTGGCGGCGGGCGGCCAGTAAAACAGGCAGGCGGAATGGTAGATGCACACCGGGTCGGGTGCCATCGCCAGCGCCTCTCCGATCCGTTCCAGCGCATCGCCTTCCAGCCATGCAATGTCGGTCGCGGCGACGATGTCCATCGCCTCGGCAAGCCGCTGCTGCTGGTCGAGCAGCTCGGGAAAGCAAGTCGCCAGCATCCAGCGGCGGTCTTCCTCGATGGCCGGATCGATGACGTTGAGGTCCATGCCGATTCGCTTGCCGATCGCGGGAATGCGCAATGCTGGCCCGCCGGCAAGATCGCCTTTTAAAAGGAACGGTGCGTCATCGGGTCCGAAGCGCTCGCCCTCGCGCATTTCGTAGGCATAGCTGTCGAAGGTCAGCAGCACGCCTGCGCTGCAGCCGATCTCGATCAGGTTCAGCGGCTCACCGGCAATATCGGCTACGTAGTTCAGTGGCGCGATCACGCTGCGGCAGCGCTCGACGTAAGTCATCTGCACCGGCCGCGTACTGACCAGCTCGATGATCTCGTCGCGATGGGCGAGGCAGAAGCGCTTGAAATGCGGGTAGGCCTCTGCCGCAGGTAGGGGCGTGTCAGCTAGCGTCGGGAAATAGGCGGCCAGCGGGTCGTCGATCCCGCCGAGCAGCAGGTAATGCACCGCGGTAAAGACATGCACCGGCGGTGCTGCCGTCATCGCGTGGCAGGCCAGTTCGACGATTTCCGGGTCCTCGGCGCCCATGCGCGCGAGGTTCGAATAGAGCGGCGAATTCTCGCGCGCATAGACTTCCACGCCCGCGCGGAAGCTTGCGGCGATCCGCTCCACAAGCTCCGCGCCGAACCTCTCTCCAACGGCCATCTAGGCTACTCTCCCGTTGCTCCTGCCTCGGACAGCAGCGTGATCGCCTCCGGGCTGGTCCAGTCATTGTCGCCGGAATAGCGCCAGACTTCACGTCCCTCGCTATCGTAAAGAACCGTCACCGGCAATGTCGCTGTGCCCAGCTTGAAGGGCAGATCGCCCTTGGCATCGACCCATGCAGGTAGCTGCGCCAGCCCGCGCTGGTCGAGGAAGGTCTGGACTTTCTCCGGTTCCGCCATGTCCTGCGAAACCGTCACCACCTGAAGATCGAGGTCCGCCCGGTTGGCGATGCTGTTGAGCGTCGGCAGCTCGGCTACACAGGGCGCGCACCAGGTCGCCCACAGGTTGACCAGCGTCGGCCTGCCCTTGAGCGAGGCCAGGTCGAGCGTTTCGCCCATCGCGTCGCTTACCGTGAGTTCGGGAAGCGGGCTGCCCTTTCGCGTACGGTCGAGCTTGCCCGCGGGCGTGTCCTGTCCGGTAGCGGCGTCAGGGCGTGGTTGCACGTCATCGCTGCTGCGCCTATCGCAGCCGCCAGCAATCAGCGCGCATCCAAGGACAGCAAGCGTGAGCGATCGGGAAAACAGCAAGGGCACGGGCTCCAATGCAATGTGGGGCGGACGGTTCGCGGACGGGCCGTCCGCGATCATGCGCGAGATAAATGCCTCGATCCCGTTCGACAAGGCATTGTGGCGGCAGGACATCGCCGCGTCGAAGGCGCATGTGACGATGCTGGGCGCGCAGGGTATCGTTTCGGCTGAGGATACGCAGGCGATCCTGGGTGGTCTCGACGCGATCGCCGCCGAGTACGAAGCCGAAGGGGTGCCCGAGGACTGGGACCTCGAAGACATCCACATGACCACCGAATCGCGGCTTGCCGAGCTGATCGGCCCCGCGGCCGGCCGGCTCCACACCGCGCGCAGCCGCAACGATCAGGTGGCGACCGATTTCCGGCTGTGGGTGCGTGATGCGATCGACCAGGCCGATGCGGGGCTTGATGCTCTGCAAAGGGCGCTGGTGACGCGAGCCGGCGAGCATGCGGACTCGATCATGCCCGGCTTCACCCATCTGCAGACCGCGCAGCCCGTAACGCTCGGCCACCACCTGATGGCCTATTACGAGATGATGGCGCGCGACCGGTCCCGCTTCGCCGATGCACGGGCAAGGATGAACCGGAGCCCGCTGGGTTCGGCTGCGCTTGCCGGGACGGGATTCCCCATCGACCGGGAGATGACCGCCAGCGCGCTGGGCTTTGATCGCTCCACCGCCAACAGCCTCGATGCGGTCTCGGACCGCGATTTCGCGCTCGATTACCTGATGGCGGCGGCTCAGTGTTCCCTGCATCTGTCGCGGCTGGCCGAGGAATTCATCATCTGGGCGAGCCAGCCTTTCGGTTTCGCGCG
>CAYPFE010000251.1:0-5209 GCA_964409895.1 uncultured Novosphingobium sp. | reverse complement strand
ATCAGCACACCATGACGCGCGGCGATCGTGCGTTCCTTGCCGTCGATGCGCGCGACGACGCCGCACACCCGTCCGCTCTCGTCGGTCAGCAGCTTCTCGACACCGGCATTGCGGCGCATGTCGACACCGGCCTCAAGCGAGCGGTGGAACATCCTTCCCTGGATCGCCGCACCACTGCCGAGCCATTTCTTGCCGGTGAGCTTCGCCGTCATCATACGCAAACCGACCTTGAAGATCGTCCATTTGCCGAGCCAGGTCGTCTTGAACAACCCGATGTCCCATGCTTCCTCTGACTTCACCGGGACGGGCACGAAATTGGGCCTCAGCTTGTCGAAATTCTCGCCCAGCACCGATCCGTCGAACAGTTCGGCAAAGACGGTGCGCCCACTCTCCACCGCGCCCGGCGCATCGCTGTAATAGTCCGGCCAGTAGTGGTGACGCTTCAGCTTGATACCCTGCTCGACAAGGAAATCGACCATCCTCGGCGCCTGCTCGATATAGGCGAGCCGCCGTTCGCGCGACGCTCCCGGCGTGTCGTTGTGATCGCCGACCACCGCATCCATGTAGATCATCGCCTGTTCGGTGCTGTCCTCGACGCCTGCTTCCTTCATGAAGCGGTTGTTGGGGATCCACATGATCCCGCCCGATTTCGCGGTGGTGCCGCCGAACAGGTCGGTCTTTTCGAGGATCAGCGGCTCGAGCCCTGCCTGCTTCACCACCAGCGCCGCGCACATCGAGCCGCCGCCGCAGCCGACGATCACGAAGTCGAAGGTTTCGTCTGCTTGCTTCATATCCCTGGTAATTCCCCGTGTGGTGTGAATCGATTCATCCGTCATAGCCTGACTGCCACGCCGCGATGGCCGAGGCCAGCGATGCCGCAGCTTCATCGAAGCTCATGGCGTTGAGTTCGGCATTGATCACTTCGGCCTCGATGGTGATGCTCGGCGAATTCGCCAGCGCCGCCTTGACCAGCTCGTAGAGCGGCAACTCGCCCTCGCCCGGCATCAGCCGGCCCGCCATCGGCGTATAGGGCGTGCCGGCGGGTTCCGGAATGCGGTCGCACAGCTGCATGGCGACCAGCGCGCCCGGCGCCAGGGCACGGACATCGTCCAGCGTCCCGCCGGTGCGTGACCAGTGCCAGGGATCGAGCAGCACGCCGCAATTGGCCTCGCCGCAGTTGCGCGCGATCCAGTCGGCGGTGCCGAGGTCTGCAAGGCCGGTGCCCGGCACGAATTCCAGCGCGATCGTGACACCGTGCGCGCCGGCCCCGCGGCAAATCTCGCCGACCCGCTCGGCGATCGGTTCGGGTGGAACAGGTTCGTGGCCGAAGTGGGCGACGCTCAACAGCGGCGCTTCGAGTGCTTCAGCGGCGCGCAGGCAATCCGCCACGCTTGGTGGATGAAATACTTCGCGCGGCAGGTGAGCGAACGCCGGATCGTCCTCACGCAGCAGGCACTTGCCCGGCAAGGCGTGTGACAAGCCGTCGATTACCCGGACCTTGACTTTCGCGTCGTTGAGGCGCCGCCTCAGCCAGTGATCGGATTCGCCATTCTCCAATGCCTCGAGATAGGCTGCGGGCCGCACCGTGACCGTCGGGAATCCGTGCCGCGCGGCAAGTTCTATCAAATCGACAACACCCGCCGCGAACAGGGTCGCGCAGCCAAAGCCCACTTGCGGTGCCGCCATCCCTTTTCCCCCGCGCCTGCCGCTCAGCCGAGCGGTTCTGGCTTGCCTAGCCCCATGTATTCCGCGAGCGTCTTGTGGAAGTTGATGACGGTGATCTCCTGGCGCGGATTGGGCCTCGCGCCCTTGAAACCGCGCGATTTCATGCCCTTCTGGACATAGGGCATGTTGTTGAAGTCCTGCTGCAGCACTTCCGGCCAGCGGTCGTCCATCGGGTCGGGCACGTTGACCCATTCGGTTTCGGGCTCGCCGCCGTCGGGATAGCGCTCGATTACATAGACATCGAAGATGCAGCTGTTGGGATCGGTGCCGTTCGGCCTCGCGCGATAGCACAGCGCGAAGGTGATTCCCTGAAGTATCACGCTGTTGGGGAAGATGTGCCAGTCGTGCCCAGTTTCGGGCTGCAACTTCGGATCGAGCTGCGGCCACTCGACCCCGCGCGCCCGGTCGATTTCCTGCGCACGGGCCGTGAAATGCGCCGCGACTTCTTCTGCTGGGGTGCCTTCGGGCAATTCCTCGACCAGCCGGTCGGCCGCCTGGAGCATCGTGTCGGTGGTGCAGGAGTTGACACCCTCCATGATCGCATGGAGCGCTTGCGCCGTCATGATGCGCGGGTCGCGGCCCTCCGGCTGAGCACGAGCTTCAGCGTTCTGAGTGCCGGGCCGCCCCGGTCCGCTGCTGGCAGCGGGGCCATGCCAGGTGTGCTTGCCCTCTGCTCGGCACCAGTAGAATGGCGTCGCGCCCCATTCGCACAGCTGCGGGTGGGTGATCGCGGCGTGATGGCTTTCGCTGAAGGCTTCGAGCGCGGTCTTCCAGTTGCAGGGGAAGACGAGCCACTGGCGCCAGCGGTAGCGCATCTTTTCCATCTCGTACTGGTCGAGATAGGTCGCGACAGGCTCGAGCCAGTCACGCAGCGGTTCGCAATCCGGATCCATGTTGATCCAGACCCAGCCACCCCAGCTATCGCAATTCACCGAAGGCAGACGCGTGCTGTCGTTATCGATACATCCGTCATAGCCCTTGCGGTCGTTGATGAAGGCGATCTCGCCATTAATCTTCCAGCGCCAGCCGTGGAACTTGCAGACGAACTGCCGCGCATGGCCGCAGCCTTCGGTCAGCTGGCGGCCGCGATGCTGGCAGACGTTGTAGAAGGCCTGTATCCTGTCCTCCGCGGTGCGGACGATGATGATCGATTCCTCCATGATGTCGTAAGTGACAAAGTGCCCGACCTTCTTGAGTTCCTCGACCCGGCAGGCCGCCTGCCAGACCTTACCCCACAGCCGCTCATTCTCGAGTGCGGCATATTCCGGCGAGGTATAAGCCTCGATCGGGATCAATGCCGGCTCGATCGGCTTCATGTCGATCCCTGCCGGAACTTCGGCATCCTCGAACGCATATTCGCTGAATCCGGATTCGTCTTCCATCGGCATCCTCCACGGGCGGCTCTGAGTCCACTTCGTTGCGCGCTGGCAAGTCTAGCCCCGCCAACAAGCGCGCACCAGCCCCTGTTTTCCGGCCTGGAGGTATCGCCGGCATCTGGAGCGCGCACCTCAATTGGACGGAGTTCATTCCATGATAAGGAAATTTGCCCAACCTGTCATTAACAAGTTATTTTAATTACTATTTCAATAAATCTATTGAAATATATGAATGTATTTATAATCAAATATTATTACTTATTTAAATTGATAACATGCAAAATATATAAAATAAGAAGTGTAATTATATATTGCAAGTTTATTGTATGAAAACTTCTGATTATCTTAAGTGAATCGCCTTCATGTGCAACTCTGTGCTGATATTACACATGGGAGGCAGGAATGACTTTCGAACGCAAACTACTCGCAGCCATGCTGACGACAGTTGCCATGGCAGCACCAACGGCGGCCTGGGCTGCCTATGATCAGTCCGTTCAGCTCACTGGCATAGGGGCCGACGCAATCCAGTCGTCCCAGCTCAGCTTCACCTCGTCCAGCGGGCAGACCGTTCCGGTCAAGAAGGACGACGATGACGATGGCTTCTTTATCATCGGCTTCGGCGGCAATAGCGGAGAATCGGGAACGCTCACCTATCCGGGCCCTGACGGGCAACCGCGAAGCGTATTTATCCCGGCAGCCAGACCGGGTGAGATCGTCAGCGTCGATATCGGTAGCGGTGCCGTCTCGACCGGACCAAGAGCGCCGAATAACCTGACCAATCCCGTCACATCGAGATTGCCTCCGTTCCTGCGTGGCCCTTCGGTGACACTCGATGGCGGTTTCCGCACGTTCAAGGTCCCCAGGGCCGGCGTTGGCGTGACTAACATCGGCGACCCAAGCGGAGAAGAATTCATCCAGCACATCGGCGGCAGGATCGATTTCTTCAGCTATGGTGCCGATGTCCTGATCCCGACCGGCCCGGTCGTCATCGGCTTCGGTTACCACGGCGGCTCCGGCAACAATCGCGAACGCGGCCAGGTCGAGGTGGGCGGCGTGGATACCGGCGTCGTTTTCAACGGGGAATCCGGTGAATTCGGGACTGACATCCTTTCGCTGCGCGCGCGGCGTACCGACACGATGCTCAACATCTCGCCCAACTACAAAGCGACGAAGAACTTCGTCGGGCTGGACGCACGCTACTACTGGAGTTCAGGCACGTCGTTTTCAGCCCCGCTGGTAACGGCGGCAGCCTCGCTGCTGCTGTCCAAGAACCCCGATCTGAAGGCCAAGGACTTGCGGAGACTGCTCAAGTACGGCGCACGTGACATTGAATCACCAGGTGTGGACCGCTTCACCGGCTATGGCTTGCTCGACGCCGCCGCCTCACTCGCCGCCGATCCACGCAGCTTCATCGAGGCGCATATCGCCAACGTCGGAGTCGGCCAGGCCAATGGCGGACCAGCCGCGCTTGTCGCCGGCAGCGCGGATGCCTTCAACATGCGTTCGGCCGTGATCGAAATCGGCAAGGGCGAAAGCCCCACGCAATGGAAGAAAGTCGCCGATGTTTCCGCGCCAGTCGAGAACGGCCAACTCGCCGCCATCCCCGCGCAGAATTTCACGGGCGGCGGCACCTGGATCGTACGGCTCGTCATCACCGACGGGGCCGGCAAGAGCCGCGAAGCGCGCTACAAGGTCACGCTCGGCTGATCCGCCGGGCGGCAGGCCAGCCGACTGTCTTTGACAAGACCATGAATGATGCGCGACAAGCCTGGCTGAATTGAATCGGCAGCGGAGCATTCATGGCACTCAATGGCGGCAAGCAGTTCGACCTGCCCATTCCTTTCGGGTGGTTCTGCGTCGCACGCTCGAGCGAACTGGCATCCGGCCAGGTCCTGCCTCTGGAATATTGCGAGACGGAATTCGTGCTGTGGCGCGGGGAAGATGGTGTCGCCCGAGCGCTCGATGCCTATTGCCCGCATCTTGGCGCTCATCTCGGCTATGACAGCGAAGTGATCGGAAACGACCTGCGCTGTCCCTTCCACCACTGGCAGTTCACCGGAGAGGGTGTGGTCACGAACATCCCCTATGCCAAGGCAATTCCCCCGAAG
>CAYPFE010000250.1:0-5235 GCA_964409895.1 uncultured Novosphingobium sp. | reverse complement strand
GAACCGGCATCATCGCCGGCGGTCCTATGCGCGCCGTATTCGAAAGCCTTGGCGTTGCCGACGTCGTCACCAAGTCGGTCGGTACGTCGAACCCCTACAACATGGTTCGCGCCACTTTCGATGCGCTGGCACACCAGACTTCGCCGAAGTCGGTCGCCCAGCGCCGTGGCAAGAAGGTCGCCGATCTTCTCGGCCGTGGCGGCGCCAGCGAGGTTGAGGCCGAAGCCGAAGCCGAAGCGATTGCGGAGTAAGAGTGATGGCGAAAGCAGCAACCATCAAGATCCGGCAGATCGGTTCGCCGATCCGCAGGCCGTCGAACCAGAAGAAGATCCTCATCGGTCTCGGCCTTGGCAAGATGCACAAGGTCGTCGAAGTGCAGGACACCCCCGAGGTGCGCGGCGCCATCGCCAAGCTTCCGCATATGGTGGAAGTGGTCGAATAGGCTGCACACCGGTTGCGAGACTGATCGCAGGAAGAAGCCCCGGTTCGCGCGGGGGCTTTTTCGTCAGTGCAACGAATCCTCGTCTGCCCCGTGACTCGGTGCCGGCCCCAGCGACCCCATCAGCAGCGCACCCAGGACGACGAAGGGAATGATCGTCCACAAGAACCAGTCATAGCTTCTGAAATGGTCGTAGATCGCACCGGCATAAACCGGCCCCAGAGCGTTGCCGACCGCGAGGAAGATCAGCATCAACGCAAACAACACGCCAAAACGTCTCAGGCCCATATGCCGGGTGGCAAGGTAGAGCACGACGTCCAGCTCGGAACCCAGCGAGAGTCCGACAATCATCGCTGCCACAGACAGGGCGAGCGTGCCGCTGCCGTGAAGCAGCAATAGCGCTGAAATGACCGGAAGCAGGAAAGCAATCATCGCGATCCGCTCCGGCCTGAACCGGTCGAGCAGGAAACCGGTCCCCAGCCTGCCGGCGATCGAGGAGACGCCGACCAGCCCGGCGATGCCTGCCGCACCCATCCGGCTCATGCCAAGGTCTTGCAATATTGGGATGAAATGCATGATGAGGCCGATCACGGCGAAGGCGAACAGCCCTCCCGCGATGCCCAGTTTGTAGAATGCCGGTGATCGGATGCCCTCGCCGAAGGTCAGGCCGGTCATGCTGTCGCCAGCGAGCTTGCCGCTTGCCTTGTCTTCCGCGCTCCGCACGTCCTGGGCGCCTCTGAAGAACAGGAACAGCGTCGGCAGGCCGACCAGGGCCCACAGGCCGGCAATGATGAAATAGGCCTGCCGCCAGCCGAATTCCTCGATCGACCAAGCCGCGAGCGGCGGGATGATGGTGGCGGCGAAACCGGCACCGGACACGACAATGGCGATGGCTAGGCCACGCGAGGCGTCGAAACGGCTCGCGACGGCACTGGTCCATATCGTCGGCTTCACGCAGGCCCCTCCGAATCCGATCAGGCACCACAGGATGAACCAGTTGACCAGCCCGCCCGTCGCCGTGCCAAATGCAGCGAACGCCGCGCAGACTATGGCGATGCCGGCAATCCCCAGGGGGCGTGGCCCCATCCGGTCGAGGAGGATGCCGACAAGGATGCCGATCGTCGACGAAATTGTGGCAGCGAAGGGCATTCCGAGAGATATTTCGGCACGCGTCCAGCCGAAGCTATTCTCCAGCGGCTCCATGAAGGCGCTCAGCGAATAGGTGTGCAGGACCGTAGACGAATTGCCGATGGCCGCCGCGATCGCCAGCGTCCAGTAGCTGCGCCACTCCGCAATCGCGCCCGATTTCATGTTGTGTCTTCTCCCGGAAGTTGGTCGGGCCACGCCGGTCAGGGTGCCGGGATGACATTATGTTCTTGGACGGCTGCGAGACTGACGGGATTGTGTGCGGGTGGCAACCGGAATCGGGATATTCCGTTCCATCCTCCCGAAGCACCTTGCAACTTCCCTGCAGGCAATGCAGCTTTGCAGGATGTGTATATGGGAGACGACGCGACGTGAACATCAAGCTTGAAGGAACGCCCTCGGATCAATTGCCGGAAGTGCTCGCGACCGGAACGGCCACGATCGACTATGCCTTTCTGTCGCTTTCGGCGCGCGAGCCTGATGGCAGGGATGCGGCCTATATCGAATGGCACTGGATGGATCACCGGCCAGAGCAGTACCGTCTCGCCAACCTGCGCTGTTCGCACCGGCTGGTCTCGACGCCCGAGTGCCGCGCGGCCCGTGCGGCGAGCGAGGGCAGGTTCGACGAGGTCGATCACGTCATGAACTACATGTTCGCCGACGACGATCTTGCGGACTTCACCGAACTCGGCGCCGCGCTCGACAGGGGCGGGCGAATGAAGCACCGGCTGCCCTCTGTCGGCTATCTGACCGGCAATCTCGCCGGCAGGGTGGCTTCCGCCCATGCCGCTGCCGGTTGCGACGTCATTCCCTGGCGGCCGAGCCGGGGCGTCTATCTGATCGTCGAGGACGGACAGGCATCCCCGGCAGCCTTGGCCGACCTGCCGGGTGTCGCAGGTGTGTGGTGGTATCACGGCGCGCCGTCCGCCGATTTCGGTTCAGACTCCGGCGGGATGCAGGTAACCTATTGCTATCTCGACGAAGACCCGGTCGGGTGCGCGGGCGCGCTTGGCGAGGCCATGCGGGAACGCTGGGCAACGGGCGAGGTCAAGGGTTTGCTTGCGGCGCCGTTCCACACTGTCGAGCCGTTTCAATGGGATCGTTATTTGCCGCAACGGCACTGAATACCCGGGAGAATACCGATGGGCAGCATGAGCGACGGCGAGCTCCATGACGACATGTTCGATATCGAGAAGGAGGCTGCGCGCTCGGGAAGCGGGGTAGTCGACGATCCCTTCCCGATCTGGGCGAAGCTCCTCGAACAGGGGCCAGTGCACAGGGGCACCGTCGCCGAATGCATGGGGCTGCCGGTCGAACAGCAGGGGCTCTACATTCCCGGCAAGGAATATTTCTCGGTCTTCGGCTTCGGTGCGATCAGCGAGGTCTATACCCGCAAGGACGATTTCGGCTCCGAATTCTACAAGGAGATCGGCGTCACCACGATGCTGGGCGACAACCTGCTGTCGATGGATGGGTTGAGGCACCGGCGCTATCGCGATGTCATCCAGGAATTCTTCCAGCCCAGCCATGCCGGCACCTGGTGGCGCGAGCGGGTCATCTCCAGGCTGGTCGACGAACTGGTCGGGCGCTTCGAAAAGGGCGGCAGCGTCGACCTCAATTCGCAGCTTTGCGCGCTTTTGCCAATGTATACGGTG
This sequence comes from uncultured Novosphingobium sp., assembly GCA_964409895.1. Lineage (GTDB taxonomy): Bacteria > Pseudomonadota > Alphaproteobacteria > Sphingomonadales > Sphingomonadaceae > Novosphingobium. The sequence goes on along the minus strand of CAYPFE010000250.1, from coordinate 1,995 downwards.
ACCGCCGCTTTCGGCCTGTCGCCGCAGGAAGGCATCGAATTCCGCCACCATATCCAGCTCGGTAACGATCACGATGCGCCGCCGGAAACGCGGATGGCCGAGTTCGACAAGGCCATCGCCATCGCCGAAAATGTCATCCGCCAGCGCCAGAAGGAGCCGCGCGACGACATGATCTCAAAGCTCGCCGAAGTCGAGCTGGTGCAAGAGGACGGGTCGCGTCGCAAGCTGACGGTGCGAGAGATCTGCGATTTCTGCCGGCTGATCGTGTTCGCCGGCGGTGGTACGACCTGGCGGCAGATGGGCATCACCCTGTTCTGCCTGCTGAACGATCCCGAGCAGCTCGAAGCGGTGAGGGCCGACCGTTCGCTGATTTCCAAGGCGATCCTCGAATCCGCGCGGTGGTGTCCCAACGATCCGATGTTCCCAAGGAAAGCAATCCGGGACACCGAGCTTGCCGGCACGGAAATTCCCCAAGGCGCAGTGCTGCACTTGTGCCTGGCGGCGGCCAACCGTGATCCGTCGCGCTGGGACAACCCGGACAAATTCGATGTGCACCGTCCGGTGCAGCGGTCACTGGCCTTCGCTGCCGGGCATCATTCCTGCCTCGGTCAGCATGTCTCGCGCGAGGAAATGTCAGCCGCGATCAACGCCCTGCTCGACCGCTTTTCCGACATCCGTTGGGACCCGGCGCAGCCTGCGGCGAAGATCAGCGGCGGGTTGCTGGCGCGCGGGCCCGACCGGTTGCCGGTGCTGCTTAACTGAGGCTGAGTCTAACCTCCGTTCGCCCTGAGCTTGTCGAAGGGCGTTGGCGCGAGCGTGCTTCGATCCTTCGACAAGCTCATGACTCAGCACGAATGGGGGGTTGGGTAGTGTCCCTGGGGTCCGAAACTCAAATCGCCGCCAGCGCGTCCCAGTCCCGGATCATGGCAGCGTTGCGTTCGACCAGCGTGGTCAGGAGCAGTTCGTTGTGGGCGTTGCGCTCGGTGAAGGCAGACGCGATGACGGTCATCCACAGGCCGGAAACCACGTTGCACCGGTAATCGGCAAGTGCCTGCTCGACGGTGTAGTCCGGTTGGGCCTCGGCCAGGATCGCCGCGTGTTCCGCGACGAGGTCGCGCTCCCACTTGCGGCGGTCCTCCGTCGTGACGCTGCCTGAGAGGAAATAGGCGACATCGTATTGCGGATCGCCCCTGGCCAGCGCCTGCCAGTCGATAAGGCAGGCGCGGGTGCCTTCGACGCCGTCCTCGAAGATCACGTTGTCGACGCGTGGGTCGGAATGGATGAGGCTGGGAAAGAGCGGCTCGCGTCCCGCCCAGGTGGGGGCCAGCTCGCCGAACGCAGCGATGAGGTCGAGGTCTGCACCGCCTATCTGTTCGCCCAGCCATTCCCTGAGAATGTCCGCTCCCCGGTGATAGATCGCCACGAAGCCGTTCCGGGTGCTCAGCCAGTCGAGCGACAGCACAACGCCGCAGCCAATGAATGTGCGGTGGAACAGGCCGAGTTCGCGGATCGCGGCGCGTGCATCCTCGAAGGAGCATCCCGCGATCTGGTCGCCGAGACGCCCTTCGACCGAAATGTCCTCCAGCAGCAGGTTTGTACGCCCCTCCTCGTCGGTCTCGCCGAAATAGAGGCGCGGGACACGGAACGGCGCATCGGTGCCAAACAGCGCATAGGCACGCCGCTCGCGTTCATAGGGCCCGATGCCTTCGAACGGTTTTCCCGCAGTGCTGCCGATCTTGCAGACCGCATCGGATGGCGAAGTCAGTTCGCCGCTGTTGTAGGCTGCATGAACCTGCACGACGATGCTGGTGGTGCCATGGCCAAGCGGCGTTACCGTCGGCTCGGTGGCGAGGCGCTGGGGTTTCACTACACCACCCGCGGCCAGTGCGCGCAGGAACCAGTCGCCGTTGAGTTGCTCCGGGTCGTCGATCAGGGCAGGGGGCTCAAGCGTAGCCGGATCGAAGTCGTCCCCGTCCTCACCCCAGAAGCCTTTCA
>CAYPFE010000249.1:0-5258 GCA_964409895.1 uncultured Novosphingobium sp. | reverse complement strand
GTCAGGTCGACGCGGAGACTTTTCGGGTCAAGCGCTTGAGCTTCTATGCGGAGCTGATTTGGGAAGCGCGAAAGAAACGTGCCCTGACCGCGATGCGCGGCGGAAGGCGGGAAATGGACTGGGTAGTGGTTCGCAACCGCACGCAGCATGTCGAAGCGCGCAATCAGCGGCGTTTGGATCTGGCGCTGGCAGAGCTGTCGAAGCGTGTCGGATTTCGTGTCGCCAACGGTCTGTCGGAACGTGTGATCTACCGTGAATTGTTTCCGTCGGGGCTGACATTGCTGGACAAGGGGCATTTGGGAGAGCTCGGCACCAGCCATCTGGTTGCGCGTCAAGAATTGAGAGCACTGGTCAAGGTCCTGAGCCTTCCGCCTGTTCAATCCTCGCGGTCGCAGCTGCAACTGGCCGACCCGGCATGAAGATCGTCTGGATGGTCGCTCTAGCGATCGTTGCCTGGCGCGTCGTGGCGGGCCGCTGGCCATGGCAATCCCGCCTGGATGCGCGAAGGCGCGATGCAATTGCGAGAGCCTGCGATCTGCTGGAAGTCGGTCCCCGTGCCAGCAGGCAGGAAATCATCAACGCTCACCGCAGGAAACTCGCGACGGTCCACCCCGATCGTGGTGGCAGCAACGAGGCAGTGCATCTCGTAAACGCGGCAAGAGATACGCTCCTCGCCGAGATTGAACGCTAGGATCAGGAATGCCGATGACGCACAAGTTTCACCAGACAGTACTCAGGGAATACGACATTCGCGGTATCATCGGCGATACGCTGGGCGCGGATGATGCACGGGCGATCGGCCGTGGCTTTGCGACGCTCCTGCGCCGGGACGGCGGACGGAAGGTTGCCGTGGGCTATGACGGCCGGACGAGTTCCCCGATGCTGGAGGAAGCGCTGGTCGAAGGGCTCACGGCCAGCGGAGTCGATGTGGTTCGCATCGGCATGGGGCCGACGCCAATGCTCTATTACGCGGAAGCCTCAGCCGAAGATGTAGAAGGCGGCATTCAGATAACTGGCAGCCACAATCCCGCCAATTACAATGGCTTCAAGATGGTATTTCGGGGAAGGCCGTTCTTCGGTGGGGACATCCAGCTGCTGGGCCGAATGGCTGCCGAAGGAGACTGGCTCGAAGGCGAGGGCGTTAGCGAGGAGCGTGAGGTCCTCGGCGCCTATATCGACCGTCTTATCGAAGGGCTGGGTGGGATCCGCGATGATCGGCTGTCCGCTCTTCGGATCGGCTGGGACGCGGGCAACGGTGCGGCGGGCCCTGCGCTCGAGGCGCTCACGGCGCGACTCCCCGGGGAGCATCATCTTCTCTACACGGAAGTCGACGGGCATTTTCCTAATCACCATCCGGATCCAACTGAGGAAGAAAACCTCGCAGATTTGCGTAGTCTCGTCGCCGCGAAGAAGCTCGATTTCGGAGTGGCATTCGATGGTGACGGTGACCGTATCGGCGCGGTGGATGGTGAGGGACGGGTCATCTGGGGTGACCAGCTGCTCATGATCTATGCGGAAGACCTCCTGAATATGGTCCCGGGCTCGCCAATTATTGCCGATGTGAAGGCTTCGGAAGCATTGTTCGATCTGGTTAACCGCCTGGGAGGCAAACCGATCATGTGGAAGACCGGCCACAGCCTGATTAAGTCCAAAATGAAGGAAACAGGTGCGCCGCTGGCCGGGGAGATGAGCGGGCACATCTTTTTCGCGCATGACTATTATGGCTTCGACGACGCGCTCTATGCAGCGGTGCGGTTGATCGCCGCGTCTTCCCGACTCGGCAAGTCGGTCACGGAACTGCGAGGGGCGATGCCCCAAATGTTCAACACGCCCGAGCTTCGCTTTCAGGTCGATGAATCCCGCAAGTTCATCGCTGTTGACGAGGTCAAGCAGCGATTGGCGGCAAGCGGGGCACGGGTCGATGCGACCGATGGAGTTCGCGTTTCGACCGAAGACGGCTGGTGGTTGCTGCGGGCTTCCAACACGCAGGATGTACTCGTCGCCCGCGCCGAATCGCTGACATCCGAAGGCCTGGACCGGCTGATCGCCCAGATCGACGACCAACTCGCTGCATCGGGCCGGGAACGCGGGGCGCAGGCAGGTCACTGAGGCCTGCGGTGGCAATTATCACATCGGCCATGTGACGCAGGCCACGGCGCCTGAACGCCGGTCCTGACATAAATCGTCCATCGCAGAGCGAAGGACGAACAATGACAGACGTAAGGACATTCTCGAATATCGTGCTTTCCATCGGCGCGGTGGCCTACGTCCTGATCCCGATTGCGCTGCTTGTCGGCTGACACGCCCAAACGGAAACGTTGCCTTCCCTTAGGGAAAGTCCCAATCTTGCCAGAATGGAGCAGGACCGGTTCACTGACATTGCTGACACTCGGGAAGCCGACCTGCCGCTCGAGCTCTCCACCTGGTTCGCCGCGCGGGGCTGGACGGTTCGGGGTCACCAGACTGGGGTTCAACGCGCCACCGCCGGCAAGCATCACACACTGCTTGTGGCCGACACCGGGTCCGGAAAGACGCTCGCCGGTTTCCTGCCGACGCTCGTGGATTTCTGTCCCTCTGTCCTTGGCGATGCGAAGCCGCCTGAAGGGCTGCACACTCTCTACGTTTCGCCGCTCAAGGCGCTGGCGACCGACGTGAAGCGAAATCTTGTCGCACCGATCGAAGAAATTGGGCTTGCGGTAAGTGTCGAAACACGGACGGGAGACACCCCTTCCGACCGCAAGGCCCGGCAACGCGCGCGGCCGCCGCATGTCCTGCTGACGACACCGGAATCGCTGTCGCTGCTGTTGAGCTTTCCCGACAGCCCACAACTTTTTGCCGGGCTGAAGCGCATCGTCATCGATGAAATCCACGCCTTCGTGACGGGTAAGCGCGGCGATCTGCTATCGCTCTGCCTGGGGCGCCTGCAAGCTTTTTCGCCAGAACTCCTGCGTTGCGGACTTTCGGCGACGCTTGCCGATCCCGAGGCTTTCCGTGCATGGCTGGCACCAGATGGCAAAGCAGGCTCGGTCCGGCTCGTCGAGGGCGATACAGGCGCGGATCCCGAGGTGTCGATCCTGCTGCCGAAGGAAGAGCGTGTTCCCTGGAGCGGGCACGCCGCGACCTGGGCCATCCCGCAGGTCTACGAGCAGATTCGCGCCCACCGCACCACGCTGGTCTTCACCAACACCCGCTTCCTTGCCGAACTCATCTTCCAGCAGCTCTGGGATGTGAACGAGGACAAACTGCCGATCGCCATCCACCACGGTTCGCTGTCGCGTGAGGCGCGCCGCAAAGTCGAGGCGGCGATGGCGCGCGGGGAGATCAGGGCGCTGGTCTGCACGGCCAGCCTCGATCTCGGGGTCGACTGGGGCAATATCGATTTGGTCGTGCAGATGGGCGCGCCCAAGGGGTCTTCGCGGCTGTTGCAGCGAATCGGCAGGGCAAACCATCGCCTCGACCAGCCGAGCCGGGCGATGCTGGTGCCGGGCAACCGCTTCGAATATTTCGAAGCGCTGGCGGCCGCGGAAGCCGTCGCCGAAGGGCAAAGGGACGGGGAGAGCTTTCGCCCGGGGGGACTCGACGTCCTGGCACAGCACATCATGGCCGTGGCGTGCGCGGGCCCGTTCAGTGAGCATGAGCTGCTGACCGAGGTGCGATCGTCACATTCCTACCGATGGGTCGATTCGGAGGTTATCGCCCGGGTGCTCGATTTCGTGGCGACCGGAGGCTACGCGCTGAGATCTTACGAGCGATTTCGCAGGATCGTGCGCGAGGCGGATGGGACATGGCGGCTGACCCATCCCGAGTTCGCTGCGCGCCACCGGATCAACGCCGGCATCATCGTCGATGCCGAGATGCTCGACGTTCGCTTCCGAAACGGCCGCTCGCTGGGCCGGGTAGAGGAGATGTTCGGCGCCAGCCTGAAGCCGGGCGACACATTCCGGTTTGCCGGGATGGACCTCGAGGTCGAGGCGCTTCGAGAAACCGAGCTGATCGTCCGGGCGGCGAAGCGGTCTGCGACGATCCCCAGTTACATGGGCCAGCGCATGCCGCTTACGACTCATCTCGCCGAGAGGGTGCGCGAGATGATTTCGGAGCGTGCCGGGTGGGCACGGTTCCCCGATGACGTCAAGGAATGGCTGGAAATGCAGGACTGGCGGTCGCACCTTCCGGCGCCGGGACGTCTGCTGGTCGAAAGTTTCCCCCATCAGGACCTCGCCTATACGACCTATTACACTTTCGAAGGCTGGAACGCGAACCAGTCGCTGGGCATGCTGATCACCCGCCGGATGGAGGACCGCGGTCTCGGTCCGCTGGGCTTTGTCGCCAACGACTATGCCTTGTCGGTCTGGGGCCTGAAGCCCGTCGACGACCCGGCGTCGATGCTCTCGCCAGATATTCTGGCCCATGAGTTCGTCGCCTGGGTGCAGCAATCCTATTTGCTGCGGCGTGCGTTCCGCGAAGTGGCGGTGATTTCGGGGCTGGTAGAGCGGCAGCTGCCTGGAAAGCGCAAGACGGGCCGCCAGGTCACGTTCTCGACCGACCTGATCTACGACGTGTTGCAGAGATACGAGCCCGACCACCTGCTGATCGAGGCCGCCTGGGCGGATGCGAGAAGCCGTCTGACCGACGTTGCGCGCGTCGCCGATGTTCTGGAGCGCGCGGCCATGCAGGTCGATCATGTCCGGCTGGACCGGATCAGCCCGCTTTCGGTGCCGGTGCTTTCGATGATCGGTCGCGAAAGGCTGCCGTCCGGCGCGGCGGAGGACGATATTCTCGCCGAAGCCGAGAGCCTTGCATCTGCGGCGATGCGGCTCGATCCCGAATGAAAAAGGGGCGGAAAACCCGCCCCTTCCTCGTTTCGGTATTGGACCAGCTCAGTCCTTGCCGAAATAGATGTACTTCTCGTTGCCGACAAAGCCGAACTTGGTGACCTTCGAGCCCTTGATCACGTTCATGACCTTGGCCGCGAGATCGTAGGGCGCTTCCGGTTCCGGCTCGAACTGCAGCTCCGGTTCTACCGGCAGAGTCATCGACTGCCTGAGCAGTGAAAGCAGAACGCCGTCGGTAATTTCCTCGCCGTTCCAGAGGATCTTTGCATCCCTGGTGAGAACCACCTTGTTCTTGACGAGATCAATCGGCGGCGGCGGCTTGGGCTGGCCGTCATCGATTGGAAGATCGATGTCGACCGAGTGAGTCGCCACCGGAATGGTGATGATGAACATGATGAGGAGCACCAGCATGACGTCGATAAGCGG
>CAYPFE010000248.1:0-5260 GCA_964409895.1 uncultured Novosphingobium sp. | reverse complement strand
TAGAGATTGTCGTCCGGCTCCAGCGGCTCGATGACCCGAAGCGCGAGGAACCGGCCCGGCTCCATCGCCAGATACTCTCCGGTGAAGCGTCCGCCGAACGCGCTGGTCGCGCTGAATGTGCCGCCCGGCGCTCCGGAATTGGTGGCATCGCTGCCTACCCATTCGCGGAACAGGGTTTCCTCGGTGCAATAGCGGTAGGCGAGCTGAGGCGGGACCGGTAGCGAGGTGGCGACGCGCACTTCGTGAAACGGCCGAAAGGAACGCTCGACGCCGGCGATGGCGCCTTCTGACGAGGCCGCTCCCTGCGGCCGCCAGAAGTCGCCGAACTGCGCGTCGAAATGGTAGCGCAGCCGTTCCATCGCCGGCTCGTCAAGCATGTAGATGCGGCTGTTGTGTTCGGCGCGGTAAGTGACGAGCCCCGCTTCGCGCAGCACTCGCAAGTGCCGGGAGATCGCCGGCCGCGCGACATCGAAGCGTGCCGCCAGCGCGTTGACGGTCATCGGCCCTTCGCGCAGCAGCTCGATCATGCTGCGCCGCGTGGCGTTGGCGAATGCCGCTATAACCTTCGAATTCGCCGAATCTGGCATGCGACTCCAATCCATCTCGACCATATGTAACATATTTGTTACGTTAGGCCTCCCGGTGATTCGCCCACCCATCGAAATCGCAAAAGGAGAGACGAAATGCCCAAGTTCCTGTTCGCTTATCACGGCGGTTCGGTGCCGCAAACCGACGCGGAGCAAGCCGAGGTCATGCAGGCCTGGGGTGCCTGGTACGGCGCGCTCGGCGAAAGTGTCATCGACGGCGGCGCGCCCGTCGGACAATCGCACACGGTGTCGGCGGACGGCACGGTCGAAAACGGCGGTGCCAACCCGGTCTCTGGCTACACGCTCGTCGAAGCTGCCGATTACGCGGACGCCGTGGCCAAGGCAAAGGGCTGCCCGATCATCGCCGGCGGCGGTTCGGTCGAAGTCGCACAGGCAATGGAAATGTGACGAACAGGCAGGGAAACTGCCTGCCACAACAGCTGGCGGCCCCTGCCCCAACCGCAATCCGCACAAGCTAGCGGAGGTGCCTCCGACAGGCTCCCTAACCTTGCAACTCACATTCGCCCCAATCCGGGGCACACTCGTCAGAAGCCTATTCAAGCGCTATTCAGCCACGTTCATTTAGGCCATGATGCACTGGGGACGGGCCTGAGGGGACCTCCCCGTGGAGAATGAGAAATGCAAGTTAACCCTGTCACCCGTTTCGGCCGCATCAAGCTCGCAGCCACCGCTGCCCTCCTCCTGAGCCTTGCGGCCTGCGCCTCGCCGTTCCGCGCCGATGTGTCGCGCTTCCAGTCGCAGCTGCCGCCGCCTTCGGGCCAGACCTTCGCGGTCGTCGCCGACGATCCGCAGCTCGCCGGTGGTATCGAGTTCAGCCAGTACGCCGACCTCGTCACCCGCTACATGGCGCAGCAGGGCTATCGCGTCGCGGCAAGCCCGGAAACCGCCGACATGCTGGTGCGCTTCGATTATGGCGTCGACAATGGCCGCGAGCGTGTGCGTTCGACCGGTTCCAGCTTCGGCTATGGCGGGCCATACTGGAGCCCATGGTACGGATACGGGCGGGTCGGCTACCATCACCGGGGCCTGTGGAACTACGGTTGGTATGACCCCTGGTTCGATCACGGCTACGACATCGACAGCTACACCGTCTACACCAGCGGCGTCGACATGAAGATCGACCGCCGGGCCGACAACCAGCGGCTGTTCGAAGGCAAGGCGGAAGCGGTGTCGCGCTCCAACAAACTGCAATATCTCGTGCCGAACCTGATCGAAGCGATGTTCACCGGCTTCCCGGGCAATTCCGGAGAGACGGTCCGCATCTCGATCGCGCCGGAGAAGAAATAGTCTGACTCACGGGGCAGGGCCGGGTGGCAACGCCCTGTCCTGTCCGGCTGAGGGGCTGGCTTCCTAAATCGCAAGTTCGGCAAGCGCTTCGAGCTGCTCGACGTAATGCGCCGCCGAACGGCTGGCCATGCCGATATGCATCAGCGTGGCACCCGCCTCGAAAGTCGTGGCGACGCGCTCGGCAGTGAGGTCGGGTTCACCCATCGGATCGAGCTCGCCCTGGTGGCGCAGCGCGAGTTCCAGCGGCTTGTCGCGCGCCTCCCAGCCCGGCAGGTCCCTGGCCTTCCCGATCATCGCCTGCATTTCCGCAACCGAGAGACCGAACGGCGCCCAGCCCTCCGCAAGCTCGACCGCCCGGCGCAGCGAACGAGCGCTGCGCCCGCCGATCCAGATCGGCATGTCCTGCTGGATCGCGCAGGGATCGATGATGAAATCCGAGAACTGGTAATAGGGGCCGGAATATTCGGGCATGCGCTTACCCATCGCCGCGCGGATCGCCCGGATCGCATCATCGCCGCGCACCCCGCGCTCGCTGAACTCGGCGCCGCCCAGGCCGAGCAGGTCGAATTCGGGCTTGAGCGAACCAACGCCGACACCCAGCATCACGCGCCCGCCGCTCATCCAGTCGAGCGTGCCATAGCGCTTGGCGATGGCGAGCGGGTGGTTGTAGGCGAGCACCAGCACGTAAGTGAGGAACCTGATGCGCTCCGTCACGGCGGCGAGATAGCCGAAGAAGGGCAGCGGATCGAAATAGCGTCCGCCCCTGACCGCCTCGACCTCGGGCGGGATGCCGACATGTTCGGAACATACAATATAGGCATAGCCGAGCCGGTCTGCGGCCTGCGCTATCGTCGCGAAATCCTCGACGGTGATGTCCTTTTCCCAGCCGCCATGCTCTCCATAGCCCCCTGCCAGCGTCACGCCTGGCGTTCCGATTCCGTATCGTGCGGTCCGGCTCATTGCCTGTCCCTCCTGTCCTACCAATCATTTTCCAATCGCAGCGACCTTCGCCGCATCGTCAAAATTCCGCAAGCCGCGTAACCGATTCCGAACGCCGAGCGAATGCGTAAAGGAGGTAATCTGCGGCCTTGGCGCGGTCCATGATCTGGGGACTCCCGCGAAGGCCATGAAAACCTCAGGCCGGGTCCACCGGCCACGCGGTTTCGTTTGCAATTGGACGCGCCAATACGTGACCGCATGCCTCAGCGTCCGATTTGAAGGAGGGGGCTCGAACCCATGAAGAAAGCCAAACTTGCATCGATGCTCGCCGTTATGGGCGGCCTGACCATGGCAACCGCCTGTTCGAACGAGGCGGCAGATACCGGCGATTCGACTGAAGTTGCCGGCTGTGCAGCCGGCGGTTGCTGTGCTGCTGCCGATTGTGGCGCGGCGGGTTGCTGCGCTGCTGCCGGCTGCTGTGCCGCGGCGGGCTGCGAAGCCAAGTCATGCGCAGCCGCAGGCTTTGGTGCGGCGGGTTGCTGTGCCGCGGCGGGCTGCGCAGCGAATCCCTGACATCCCAGGGGATTTGCAGGTGGCGGCCGGCGGTGTGTGAGCCCATCGCTGGCCGCTGCTAGCTTCGGTTCTCTGTTTGGTGGTAGTGCCGGAGCGACACCACGGGCGCTATGGGACAAGGCATGGAAGCGACGGAGGCAGCCGGGATCGTCATCGAGACGATCATGGCGATGGCGCAGGAGGGCAAGCCCCTGATGCTGCGCGTGCTTCCGGCTGGCGACATCCATTTCTGGCACCACTACCCCGGCAATGACGCGCGCGACGCACAGACGCAATCTCGCTGGTACTACCATGTCCATCCGCCCGGCGACCGCGATCCTGCCGAACATGGCCATTTCCACCTGTTCCTTCACCGCAGCCAGATCGACCCGTCTGCCGAGTTGATCGCCATGCCCAGGGCCGGAGAACAGGCCGAGGCGCATGTCACCCATGTCGCCGGCCTTTCGATCGACAAGAGCGGCATTCCCATCACCTGGTTCGTCACCAACCGCTGGGTCACCGAGGAGTTTCTCTACCCGGCGGAAACGATGATCGCCCACCTGACGGACTACGATGTTGACAACACTGCGGAGGACGGGCTCGTCAACCGCTTTGTCACCGCCATGGTCGCGCTCTACCGCGAAGAGCTGGCTCAGCTGCTGCGCCAGCGCGACGCGAGACAGGCTGAACTCGTCGCCGAACATGGAACAGCGGCCTACGACTCGGGCAATGACGTGCTCGCCGCCCTGCCGATCGATCTCGACGCCAAGATCGAGAGCCTGGGCCTCGCCTGACTGGCACGGCTCTTACATCCCCTTGGTCATGCCGCCGTCGAGATCGATGATCGCGCCTTGTAGCATCTCGCCTGCCGGCGAGACGACATAAGCGACGAGCGAGGCGACATCCTCGGGTCTTCCGGCACGGACCGTACCTACCCGGTCGCTCGACGCCTTGAGTGCGGCTTCGACGTCCACCTCGCTCCCAGCGCCAGCCGCGAAAGTCCGTTCGATGCGCGGTGTGCGGACCAGGCCTGGATGGATCGCATTGACCTGCACGCCATCGGCGATCCCGGCTTCGGCCAGCGCCTTGGTGACGGCAGCCAGTGCCGAGCTCGACGCCGCCGACATCGCCGAGACCGGATGCGGTGTTCGCGCTCCGGCACCGCCGATATTGACCACCGCGCCCCGCCCTTCCCTCAATGCCGGCCAGGCCTCGCGGATCAGGCGCAATGCTGCAAAGAACTTGACCTCGAAGCCCTCGTGCCATTCCTCGTCGGTGAGCGTGAAGATATCGCGATTGATCGTCTGGCTGGCGCAATTGACCAGCATGTCGATGCCGCCCATCGCCTCAAGCGCTGCAGCGACGATGCGGTTCGCTGTTTCGGGGTCCGCCAGTTCGCCGGAGAAGGGGAAAGCCGTGCCGCCGTCGGCACGGATCGCATCGGCCACGCGCGCAAGCTCAGCCTCGTTGCGACCGACCAGCAGTACCTGCGCACCATCTGCCGCAAGCCTGCGGGCAATCGCCTCGCCGATCCCCGCGCTCGCGCCGGTGACAATCGCCTTGCCACGAGTCATTGGTCTAGGCTCGGGCACCACCCGCCCCGGCTCCCCACCCGGCCACCAACGATAACAGTACGCTTTGGTGGCCAGGCGGGGAGGAGAGGCGGGTGGTCTGCAACCATGTTCGCCAAACTCACTTCATCCGCACCCAGGGCTGGTGCGAGGTGCCGCCGCCGTCGACCATGATCGTCTGGCCGGTGACATATTCGGCGCGGTCCGAGATCAGGAAGGCCGCCATGTTGCCGATATCGTCGGGAATGCCCATGCGAGGCGTGAGCCGCGTGCGCTTCATCATGTCGAGCATGTCGTCCGGCA
>CAYPFE010000247.1:0-5279 GCA_964409895.1 uncultured Novosphingobium sp. | reverse complement strand
GATATCGACGCCGAGCTTTTTCGCATAGGCCGGATCGAGCGCGTGTTCGGCATCGATGAAGGCGGCGGTGCCGCCCATCTTCTGCGCCTCGGCAATTGCGTGCAGCGCGAGCGTGGTCTTGCCCGAGCTTTCAGGCCCATAGATTTCGACGACGCGTCCGCGCGGCAGGCCGCCGATGCCGAGCGCGATATCGAGCCCCAGCGAACCGGTCGAAATCGCCTCGATCTCGATCGCCTCGCGGCTGCCGAGCTTCATCGCCGAGCCCTTGCCAAATGCCCGGTCGATCTGCGCCAGCGCGGCTTCGAGTGCCTTCTGACGATCCATGTTGTCCTTACCTTCCTGAATCAGCTTGAGCTCTGCAGCCATGTCTTGTCCCCTTTGCTACGGGCTGACCCGAAAGGTCAACGCTGCGCGATTCGTATCCTATTTGTTCTCTAAGAACAAGAGGGGAACATGAATTTTCTTGCACGACGTGCGCTATGATGATTCCTTCGTATTTTCTGATAGTTATGTCAAAGATGGTGCTTCTTGCCGGGTTAGCTTGCTATTGAGAGCTTGCGAGGGATTCGTTGATTCTGGGGATACTGCGTGAAACTTTGCCTAGCCGCGTCGGGCGGCGGACACATCCGGCAGCTGCTCGACATGAAGGCGTTGTGGCGCGAGCACGACTATTTCTTTGTCACTGAAGGCACTGCACTCGGTCAATCGATTGCCGGGGAGCACCCTTGCGAGTTCGTGCCGCACATGGCCTTGGGCCAGGCCAGGCTGGGCAGGCCGCTACAGATGGTTGTTGCTGCCCTCAGGAGTATTCCGCGCTCGCTAGCCATCGTGCGCAAGTACAAGCCCGACATCGTCCTCACGACCGGTGCCGGATCGATGATCTTCATCGTCGTCTGGGCGAGACTTCTCGGAGCACGGATCGTCCTGATCGACAGTTTTGCAAGGTTCGAGCGCCCGTCCGTTTTCGGCCGGATAGCCGGGCTACTGGCCAACTTGCGGATCGCCCAGTCCGAGTCATCAGCAAGTCATTAGAAAGGTGCGCGAGTCTTCGACCCTTTCCGGAGAATAGAGGAACCGCGGCCGGATAAAGAACCCCTGCTGTTCGCCACCGTCGGGGCGACACTGCCCTTCCCCCGGCTGGTCGACCTTGTCGAATCCGGTGTCCGTTCCGGAACGGTCACTGAAAAGGTCGTATTGCAGACTGGCGATGGCGGCCGTCGGCCGGCCGAAATCGAGACAATCGAGACTCTCCCGTTCGAAGCCGTTCAGGACTTGCTTCGCCGCGCCGACATAGTCGTCTGCCATGGCGGCACAGGCTCGCTGATAACCGCACTGCAAAACGGTTGCCGGGTGATCGCTGTCTCTCGCCGTTTCGATCTGGGGGAGCATTACGACAATCACCAGGAAGAGATCACCAGTGCGTTCCGGGAGCGCGGACTTGTCGAGGTCGCCAATACGCCAGAGGAATTTACACGTGCGCTGACTAGAGTGCGCTCCATCGAGCCGCAGCGGGCAACCACCGACTATGGCGCGCTGGTTCATTACCTTGAAGGATGGCTGGCGAACCGCGAGCGCCCAGCCCCCGGCTAACTCAAGCCAGGAACCGTCCCCTTGGCACCCATCTGGCATAACCCCTTCTTAACTATAATCTGGCAGGCGGAGTTGCGCCGTTTCATGCGATCATACGATCGTTACAACCAGAGGAATTCCGGGGCCAATGAGCAATAGCCTAGTCAAGAGATTGCGGGACATTGCTGTGGTGAGTTTGGTGATCGGTATCCTCGCGGGTTTCTTCGTGCCCATCTATACCGACGAGACCGGTTGGCGATTTCAGGAGCGCGCCGCCTTCGACGGTGTCGACAAACTCTATTCCGACGTTTGTGGAGCCAACACGCTGGCACGCCCGCCGTTCTTCATGTGGCCGGTGCGATACTATTCGGCGATCTTCAACTCGGCCTTCGCGGACCCGTTCTACATCAGGTTGTCGGGTGTCCTCTATGCGCTGACCTTTGTCGCACTGATGCTCTGGCTGATACGCCGGATTGCCGCGAGTGTGTGGGAACGCGCAGTGTCGGGAACGATGGCAGCAGGTCTGCTGACGCTGGGCATGATGCCGCTTGTGATTGTCTGGAGCCGGCCGGAACAGCCGATCCTGCTGTGCCTGCTCGGTGCCCTGATCATTGGCGCGAATGCGGTTGGAGCAACGGACAAGGACACGTCCGGCAAGGCTGCATGGCGGCGCTCGCTGATGTTGGCCGCACTGTGGGCTATCGCCGTCAGCTATCACCTGAAAGCGCTGTTCCTGTTGCCGGTATTCGGGGCCTGCCTGTTCTATTGCGCAAGGAGCCGGGAGGCGCGCATACCGAAGCTTGCCTCTGGCGCGCTGATCCTGGCTATCACGGCTGCCGGGGCCTCCTATTGGGTGGGCCGGCTGGGCTGCCCCGACGAAGCGGCTCTGAGATCGCACTTCGCGTCAAACAGTGTCGGCGCGCTACTAAGTGGCGTCAAAACGCTCGAAGATGCCTGGACCCTGACGATGCATATGCTCGGGAACGTGAAGTATTTCGGCTACGTCATGCTGCTGACGCCCGATCCCGCACCGCTGTCCAGCTGGCTGCCGGAGGGCCAGATCAGCAGGCCTGACGCGATCCGCTGGTATGGCGCGCTGCTTTTCGTGTGGGGCGTCGCGCTGGTCACCGGGCTCTATGCCCTCGTAAAATCCCTTCGATCCGCGCTGGCCCAGCGCCGGATTGACGCGCGGCTGGTTCTGGCGCTCACCTGTATCGTCAGCTTCATGGGTTGGAGCGCGACGCAGAACTGGAGCAATGTCTATGAAACGCCATTCGCCCTGTCCCTGGCGTTGCTGGCGATCATCTTGGCCGTGGCAGCCATCTCAATGGGCGAACGCGAGCGGGCCACGCTGAATTTCATGTGCGGCACTCTCGTAGGCCTGGGTATCGTGAACCTTGCGCTGCTTGCGGTGGTCTGGAGTCCGGCGATGAGCCGCGCCTGGTCGCAGGAAGGCTATATCGAGGACCAGTTCAACTCCGTCTCGATACACGGATATGGGAAGCTCAAGCCCCAGATCATGGAAACCGCGCGCATGTGCGGCATACCCGAGCCGGACAAGGCGCATGCCGTGCTGATCGACGAACTGACCTACTTCGCCTACATGAAGAGCCACCTGCCGCAGCATCGCCTCGGTTCAAGGGGTATCTGGACTGGAAAATACGGCGATACCATCACCTACCTCAAGAGCCGCAAATCCGACGGCATACTCGTGGGCTGCCAGCATCTCGCTCCCGATTTGCGCGCGCGCGCAAAACAGAACGGCGAATTCTGCTGCCTTGCTCCACCCGACTGGTAGGGAAGGAAACGGCAAGCAATACTATATGTTCGACCTCGGCCCCGCATCGCGCCACAGCCGCTGGTTGAACGGAGCAAGTACAAGCCCCAGCCAGCTCTTCGGATAGTCCTCCACGCCGCCAACACCGATATCCTCGCCCGGCCTTCCGCCCTTGGGCAAGTGAAAGCTGCCGAACAGGATATCCCAGACGATCACGTCACCGCCGTAGTTGCTGTTGCCTTCCGATATGGCCTTGGAATGGTGATAACGGTGGTTGTTGGGCGCGCTGAAAATATATTCGAAGGGCCCCAGGTTCACGTCGATGTTGGTGTGCTGGAACCGGCCGATGGTGCGTGACACCAGCCCGGCAACGAACACGATCTCAGCCGGCGCCTGTATCAGTGTAAACGGCACCACCCAGATGACGTTCGAGACGAAATTCTCCAGCGGATGGGTTCGCATGCCGTTGAACCAGTAAAGCCTGCTCGACGAGTGATGCACCGAGTGCCAGCGCCACATGAAGGCGTTTTCATGCATCCACCGGTGATACCAGTAGCGGAAGAAATCCATCGCCAGGATCAGCAGAAACACCTGCACTACAGGGTGGAGGAAGTGTGGCCAGAAGCTGCGGATGGTATCCGGCGGCAGGTTCAGGTGAATCCATTCGACCAGCCAGGCGGTGAGGAACAGGCTCGCCGATGACAGCACGCCATAAAGCGGGGCATTGCCGAACAGCATGAGGATATCGGTGCCGCTATCGCCGTGGTCCAGCCACTTGCGGCTCCATGGCATCAGCCGCTCCAACGGCGCCATCAGCGCGCCCAGGGCAAAGGTATAGCCCATCGTCCACATCAGCGTGTCGAGCTTGATCCCGCGCTCGACGATCTCGAAGCCCAGCACGACGGCCAGGATCATCAACAGCGGGAACAGCCCCATGGCAATGACCCGCCGGGCAATCGTGCCTTCGAAACCATGCGATCGCGCATCGAGCCAGCGCCATAGCGGCCTCACCGGCCAGGTCAGCAGGAAAGTAACGATCGCCTCGAGCCAACCGAAGGGAAGCGTCACGATGGCGACCATGCGGCGAGGCCACGATGCGGCCGGAGGCGATGTTGGCGGAACTTGCACGACAAGCATGGCTAAGCTTACCCCTCCACCAGCGCCTCTCTCAGCCGCTCGCGCAGCGCCGCGTCGGCGCCAAGGACATCGGCCAGATAGGCGTCCATCGAGCCATGCTCCGCATCGACGGATGCAAAGGCGGATTCGAGATATTCGGGCTCCACACCCATCAGCACCCGCAGGATACCCTCGTCCATGTCGCCTGACATCGCCTTGATCGTCTCGATTCCTGAAGCGATCCGTGCCTCGACGTCGCCCGCCGAATTGGTCAGCACATAATCGGCGATAGCGTCGTCCGGGTGCACGCCCGCGGCGAGGTGGACCATGGCGACGGCGATGCCGGTGCGGTCCTTGCCCGCCATGCAGTTGACGAGGCTGGCGCCCCTGCCCTCTGCCAGTTTGGCCAGCATCGTGCGGACCATCGCCTGCAATTCCGGTCGGAAACACATTCGTGCATAGTTTTTCACCATGCCAGCCCGCGTCGATTCGGGCGTGCGCTCACGGACCTGCTTTGCCACGGCAAGATGCGGCGCGCTTTTCTGGCGCGGCGCGGGATCGTCCGACAGGTGGATCGCGGCGGAAAATCCTTGCGGGCGACGGCAAGGTTCGTTGGACCGTTCCTGCGAACTCCTGAGGTCGAACACCGATGCCAGGCCGAGTCCCGCGATCGCATCCAGGTCCGAGTCGGTCGCGCGGTGATGCTGGCCAGATCTCCACAGCAAGCCACGCCTCAAACGCCCGCCTCCGCTGACCGGGTATCCGCCGTAGTCGCGGAAATTGTGGACTCCTTCGAGATTCAAAACGCGGTCCTGGC
>CAYPFE010000246.1:0-5298 GCA_964409895.1 uncultured Novosphingobium sp. | reverse complement strand
CGTCCTGCAGCGGGCGGCGTTCCGGCGCGTGGTAGAGCACGTCATTGGTGGCGAGGATCGCCAGCCCGTTTGCCTGGGCCAGCGCATCGAGCCGGGTGATCCGAGCGATATCGTCGCCGGTGTGGAGGTGGCTCGCGGCGATATGGCCCAGCGTAGGGAGCTGGGCGGTGAGGTGGGGGATTGTCTGTTCGAACGGCAATTTTGTTTCACGCGCAGGCGCTAAGGCGCGAAGGGGAAGAGTATTTTGTTCGCGCAGAGTTCGCAGAGAACGCGGAGAGACTGCATTCGCGGCGAAGCCGTCATTCGATTGAACCACTGTCTTTTGTCGCTGGCTTGCATGAATTGATAATGCCTGCGGCGCTCGCGTCTTCTCTGCGTCCTCTGCGAACTCTGCGCGAAATTCTCCTTCTCCCATGCTGCGCGCCTTAGCGCCTTCGCGTGAGTCACATGGCGCAAACGCAACCACATTGCTCGGCACCGCAACCGTAAATTCCGCATCGAGATCGCGCGGCGGGATCAGTACCAGCTCCACGCCTTCGGAATGCTCCGCCAACATCGCCAGCGAGATTTCGCACACGCCCTTGTCCTGCCATTCGCCTTCGAGCGTGCTCATCCGTCCCGCCGAGATCAGCCGGCACAAGCGGCCATAACCGGCGCGGTCCACCGGATAGGCAAGGAAAGCGAGGCCTTCGACGGTCTCGATCCGGCAGCCGATCACCGGCCTCAGCCCCAGCGCCTTCGCCTCGGTATGGATGCGCACTACGCCGGCCATGGAATTGGCGTCGGCGATCCCGATCGCATCGTAACCTAGCGTGCGGGCGGTAGTGGCAAGGTCGACGGCATCGGAAGCCCCGCGCAGGAAGGAAAAGCAGCTCACCAGCCCCAGCTCTACAAAGGGCGCACGCTCCGGCGCCGGCAACTCGCCGGGCTCGGCATGACGGCGGGTAGGCGTTAGCGGGGCTTCGGGCATATTTGTTCTATATATGTTCCAACGCGTGAAACCAGTCCACACTTTCGCCCCGTTCGGTCGAAGCTGACTTGAATTCCTTTGGCAAAGCCCTAGCTTGAACATGCGTACCGGGCCCCTCTGGCGAGTCATACTCGCGATGTCGGACGTATCGACAGGGGGCTATGCAACACCATCCCTGACGATGATCGCAAACCACGCGTGCGCCATTGCCGCGCGCCGATACGAAGGGAATTCACAATGAAATTCGCCACCTCGCTTGCCGCTGCCAGTGCGGTCCTGCTGGCCGTTCCCGCCGCTGCCGCCGAAAAGGACTGGAGCTTCGGCGACGGCGTCACCCCCGAACGCTGGTCGACCATCAACTCCGCCTATGCGTTGTGCGATGCCGGGCTCAACCAGTCGCCGATCGACCTCGGACAGGCCAACGCGCGCGGCAATGTCGAACTGAGCGGAAACTATGGCGAGGCCAATGGCACCCTGAAGCTGGGCAAGCAGAAGGTACAGGTCGATTTCTTGGAAGGCATGGGGATGACCTCGGGCGGTAAGCCGTTCGGCTTGGTGCAGGTCCATTTCCACACGCCGTCCGAAAACGCGATCGACGGCAAGCGCTTCCCGCTGGTCGCGCATTTCGTGCACGCTACTGCGGCGGGCGAACTGGGCGTGCTCGGCGTAATGTTCAGCGAAGGCGCGGCGAATCCGGCGTTGCAGGAAATCGTCGACAGCCTCGGCCAAGGCGCCGGCGCGAGCGTCGCTCTCGATGTGGCGGAGATGATCCCCGGCGATCTCTCGGTCTACCGCTACATGGGATCGCTGACGACGCCGCCGTGCAGCGAGGGCGTCAACTGGCACGTCGCGAAGGAAGTGCTGACGGCCAGCCCGTCGCAGATTGCAGCGTTCGAGAAGGCGCTCGGGCCGAGCGCACGTTCGCTCCAGCCGCTTGGCTCGCGGCTGCTGGTCGCGCCTACCGAATGATCCGGCAAGGGGGCTACGATCGTCCGTGGCACCCCTCACCCGCACAGCCCCTGGAGGAACCATTGCGGGGCGCCGCCACGTCCGTCGCCGGCGATCCCGTCCCGGTAGATCCAGTAGCGCCGGCCCTCGCCGTCCTCGATGCGGTAGTAATCCCTGAGCCGCGCGGACGAGCGTTCGCGCCACCATTCGGGCGCTATCCGCTCCGGCCCTTCGGCGCGCGCGATCTCGTGCACTTCGCCGCGCCAGCGGAAGCGGCGGGGCAGTCCGTCGGGGCTGGCATAGAGCACGGCGATCGTCTCGGGCCGATCGAGCAGTTTCAATGGACGTTCTTGTCCAGCCTCGGAGTCTTTGCCGGGTGCGGCCATGACATCCGTCATGGCCTTGCGGTACCAGCCCTCTCCCCCTCCCAGCCACCCGATAGCCTGACCGATAGTGTATCGGGTGGCTGGGAGGGGGAGAGGGCTGGTACCGTTTCCAACCGTCAGGTTGGGCAAGGACTCCTGCCATATCTGCGCCCGCTCCGGCACATGGCTCGCGCGCGGCGCCGGACGCCGCACCGCCCCTGCCCCGAGCCGTACCGACAACCGGTCGATACAGGCAGCCAGGCTGGTGCCATGCGACTCTGCAGCAGCTTCGAAATCGCCCTGGGACAGGGCCAGCGCCTCCGTCCAGGGCGCACGCAGGCGGGCAAGCTCGATCCCGAAACCGGCGTCGACATCGTCGAGCTTGCGGGAAAACAGCCCGGCGATGTGCCCGGGATCGCGGCTGGGCGCCGCCAGCTCGAGATACCGGATGGCGACATCGCCATCGATCTTCCACAATCCGAGTTCAAGCCGCCTTGCCCCCAGCGCCTTTCCTTCCAGCAGGCGCGCCATGTCCTGGGCGAGGTCCATCACCACCCGGTCGAGCAACTCGCGATGGCGGACAGGTTCCATCAGCCGGCGCTGAACCAGCGGCGCATCGGCGGCGGCCACCGGCAGCAGCGGTTCGGGTACCAGGCCGAGCAGCTGATCCATGCGGATTAGCGGGTTGGTTTCGGCGGACCGGCGGTTGCGGAACCGGCGGGCCAACGCATCGCGGGAAATCCCATGAAGGTCTGCAAGGCGCTTGAGGCCGAGACGGCGCAAGACCAGCAGCGTCTCGTCATCGAGCCTGAGTGCAGCGGCGGGAAGCTCGCCAAGCCGTTCAGTCATGTCGTCTCCGCCCCCCAGGATCGCCCTTTGCGGTCCGTAATGGGACAAGGCCCAGGCCGCACCGGCGGTTGGAGCAATTGCAAGCCGCACCTCCAGATTGCGTCGGGCGAAGGCACCGCTGGCATCCGCGATCAGCGCCTGCTCGCCGCCGAACAGATGGGCGACGCCGGTGACGTCGACCACCAGCCCGTCGGGCGCATCCATCGCGCTCCACGCCCCCCAGCGCTGCGCCCAGAGCGCCAGCTTTTCAAGGAACGCGAGGTCGCCCGCCGGATCGGCAGGAGCGACCGCCAGTTCCGGGCATAACGTCCGCGCATCGGCCAGCATCATGCCCGCGCGCGCGCCTGCCTCGGCCCCGGCACCATTGGCGGCGGCAATGCGCGGCCCATGCGCGGTTTCGGCGATCAGCGCGAAGGGAGCAGCATCCGCGCCCTCGCCTTCCGTCAGCCCCTCAAACAGCCGCCAGCGGTCGAGCGCCAGCCGCTTCAGCCAGACCGACAGGATGCGGCGGCTCGATGCGGAGATGTCCTTGCTCATCGCGCAAAATCCATTTCCCGGGAGGATGACGGCGGGCACGGAACAGCTCTGCCTGCCAGCTCGCCGCGCCCGGCGCCTGCGGGTTCCAGCGTGGGCGCGGCGACGGTGCGGCGCGGGCCTGCCAGCGCATCCGCGCCGAGGACAGCTCGCGCGCCGCGTCGATCCGCACCAGCCACAGCGGCACACCGTGCCGTTCGGCAGCGAGGCTGAGACGGCGCGAGGCGGTGAAGGAAAACGCTTTCGGGTTTCCCGCGATCTCGCCGATGACGAAGGCAAAATCGCGGCAGCGCAGCCCCTCTTCCAGCGCGAACAGCGCGTCCTCCGCGCTTTCCACGGAAACATGGATCAGCCGGTGGCGAAGGCTGCGCGGCAGGCCGGGGCGATAGGGCCGTCCGGTGCGCCGCAGCGCATCGCGATCCTGCACCCACAGCCAGGCGCGCTCGTCGGGCGTGTCGGCCAGCGGATCGGGCGCCTGGCTCCCCATCCGGTCAAGCGCGAGGGCCAGCGCCATGGCCGCGCCGGCTGCCTCATGGCCGGAAGCGAAGATCTCGCCATGCGGCGTCTCGTCACTTGCCATGCCCGGCCGCCACGCGTCTGCACGCACGGCTCCGAAGCCCTCCAGTACCGGCAGTTCCACTTGCATCGAATCGCATCTCGAACAGATTGTGTTCTCTTTATGTTCTCATTCGCGATGATTCGCAATGACATTGTTGGAACGAAAAGGGCCACCCGCGCGTGCGGACGGCCCCTTCCTCAAATCCAGCCTAAATCAATCCTCGGACGGATGGATCGGCACCATCGTTTCCTCACCGGCAACATCGTCGACCACCTCGACGATCCCGCGCCCGAGATGACTCGCACCGCGGCTGTAGAGGAAATAGAGGATCAGACCGATGATGCTCCAGCCGGGAAGGAACAACATAGCCGGCGTCGGCAGGTTGAAGAACAGCAGCACGCAGCCGATGATCGTAAGCGGCGCGATCAGCCACACCAACGGCACACGAAAGCTCCGCTGCCTTCCGGGATCCTTGCGGCGCAGCACCAGAACCGCCACGGCCACCATCAGGAACGCGTAAAGCGTACCGGCATTGGAAATGTCGGCCAGGCGGCCCACCGGGAAGAACGCGGCAGCCACCGCGACGACAACGCCGGTCAGGATAGTGACGATGTGCGGCGTCTTGAACCGGGGATGCACTGCGCTCAGCCGTTCGGGCAAAAGACCATCACGGCTCATCACGAAGAAAATGCGCGTCTGTCCGAAGATCAACACGAGGATCACCGAAGGCAGCGCGAGGATCGCCGCAAGCCCAACCGCATTGCCGATCCACGAAAAACCAAGCACCTTGAGTACATGCGCCAGCGGCTCGTTAGAGCAGACCAGCGCCTCGGCATATTGGGGCATCGCGCACTGGCGCGCCAGCTCCTGCGAGCCGGCTTCAAGCGGCACGCCACCCGCGCCCATGATCGGCTGCCCGCCCAGCGCACCGATCGCACCCGCCGCAACGAGAATGTAGAACACCGTGCAGAACAGCAAAGAACCGATTAGGCCGATGGGCACGTTGCGCTGCGGGTTCTTCGTCTCTTCCGCGGCAGTCGAAACCGCATCGAAGCCGACATAGGCGAAGAACA
>CAYPFE010000245.1:0-5302 GCA_964409895.1 uncultured Novosphingobium sp. | reverse complement strand
CCGTTATGAGCGGCCAGCTCTAACCAACTGAGCTACAGGCCCCGATCCAGCTTCAACGCCGTGAAAGGCGATCCGCGCGTTAGCTCGGCACGGGCTGCTAGGCAAGCGAGACTGCAGATGTGATATCTTTGACGCTGGAAGCTTTGATGCTGCGCTTGCGGAGATATTCGAACACGCTTTTCCACCAGACGTAAAAGGTATCGAGGTCCCGGTCGGTCTGCACGTAGGGCGTATGTCCAGCAGCCAGCGAGGGACTGTGAAAGGAGAAAACCAGCAAAGGGAGGCCTTCGTCTAGCGCCTCGTCGATCCCGCGGATCGCTTCTCTGGCAGTCACGCCTTCCGGCGTCAGCGGGATTCGCTCGATCAGTCCAAGGCGAGCAAGGATGCCTGCAACGATCGGGAGTTTGGCGATTCTCGGGTAGATCGCGTGACCAAACTGGCGCAGCGCGCCTCTGTAGACCGACGTCAGCGGTAGTTCGAGAAGGGTGTGCTCGCGGTCGAGCCAATAGGGGGGGCAGGGGATGGCTACCGAAATCGGGGCCTTCGCTGTCGCTGTAATCGAAACGGGGTCTGACCGACGAGTCGATCAAGATGCCGCAATCCTTGAGAATCCGCGCGGTGTTCGGTCCCGCCCCGTAGCGGCCCGCACGGTAGATCAGCGGCGATACTCCGAAATTTTCCCTGATTGCCGAGGTCAGCGTCTGTAATTTCCGGGCCTCGAGTTCTTCGGGCAGGTTGCCCGCGAAGCTGTTGGCATTGCACACATCCTCATCGAACGGAGGGTTCACCCAGGGATGGAGATGGACACCCAGTTCCGCGCGTCCGGAACGCACTGCCGGGCCGAGCACGTCGGCGGCGACCGGAGACACGGCGATCGCGTAATCGATCAAGTAGATCAGCGTGACACCATGAGATTCGCAGAATTCCTGGAATCTCGCGAGGGCAGGTACTGCCTTTAAGCCAAAACCGTCGCGGCGAATGGGGGCATCCCAATCGAACTCTTCTTCGGTGTCGACGGTGACGATGAATCGCGAGCTGAACCCCTCGGCAAAGGCTGCCGCAGCGAGGGTATCGGGCAGATCCGGGATGTTCATGCCTTGTCCCCGTTTGGCTTTATTCCACTCGATTTGCCGGCAATTCCTGAGGTTTACGCCGCAATTGTTGCTGGTCAGGCCGTTTCGCGGTTCGAAACCGGTTCAAGCAATAACGGCAGCCTTAAGGACAAGTGGTTACCATCGCGTTGCAGCGCTCCCCCGGCCGCCTTGGCCTCCGCACGCGCGAGCCGCAGCGATACGCCGGATCCGAACATGCCGGCGGATATTGCCTTCTGCGCCGAAGAACCATTGCTGGCCGCGTGAAACAGCGACTCATTGTCGCGCGAGGCAAGCGATGCGGGGAGTTTGGCTGCAAGCACTGCCTGACTATCCTCCTGGCTGCAACGCAGCGTGAGGCTTTCACCCGGCACAGCTTCGCCTGCTAGTACGGCGAGCAGCCGCCAGACCAGCCGTTCCGCCTCCGCTCCATCGAGCGAGACCGGTATCGGTGCCTCGTCGCATTCGAACGCGAAGCCGCTTTGCCGTTTGGCGGTAAAGGCCTGGAGGTGCTCGACGATGGTTCCCGTGACAGTCGCGAGGTCGCATTCGCCTTCGTCCAGTCCGATGGCACCGGCTTCCAGCTTCGCCAGCCGTTCGAGCTCGTCAAAGCCTGCCAGGACGTAGGCAACGTCGCTGGCGATCATCGCGGCCAGCGCGCGGTACTCATGCGGCGTCGGTCCGAACAGGTTCTGTTGCACGATTTCGGCTGACATCTGGATGGCATTCGCCGGCGTTTTCAGCTCGTGGATAATCTCGCGAATTCGGTTGGCCTCGCTTTGCGCCTCGATATCTGCAGTCAAGGCCAGGTCATCAGGCTGAGGCCGCCTGAACCTCCCGGCATAGCCCGAAAACCCGCCGATTCCGGCGTCGAAGCGGGGCACCGCATCGATGTGCCAATCTCCGCTCACGGCCGGTGCCCCTGCAATTGACACCAGGACGTTGCGCAGCGGCTGGCGGTGGCGGAACGCGGTTGCAGCATCCGGCTGACTGACAAGCGCGCCATCCGTTCCCGCCGAGGCAATGCGCATGCCGGCGACCATCGGTGCAACCGGGGGTTCCGCCCAGGTGATGCGGCCTTCGGTGTCCGTCGCGAAATCGAACGGAGGCGCACTTACCGTTTGCAAGGCCTCGTCATGGTCATCCAGCGGCAGGCGCGGAGCGTCGCCGGGTGAGGCCATTGCCAATGACTCCCGCCGTGTCTTGCTGAAGTGTTCGATCCGCTTTAAGAGTGCGGCGATGTCGCTTGTGCGACCGGGTGACGCTGGATCGGACGGGGCGTCGGCGTCCGGGTGCGACTGTTGCTGTGGTGCAATGGCCGGACCTTCGGGTTCCAACTCATCGACAAGCTCAAGCGGCTCGTGCGCTGGCGGCAGGCCACGGTCCATCACGCCGAGCCGATCGAGCAGCCGGTCTACCTCTGGTCCCAATCCGCGCCGGTGCCGCAAGATGCCTCGAGCCCTGACCGGCAAGGCAGGGATGAGTGCCAGCCACTCGCTTTCGCTGAGGTCTGCTGCCCCAATCGCCGCGCTGGCCACGGAAGGCTCGCGTTCGGCCAGGTGGGCCAGCAAGCGCGGATTGCGAAGGCGCGCGAGCGTGGGACGAAGCATGTCGGCCCTGATACCGGCCGTGATCGAGTCCGACAGCTCGTCCAGCCTGCGATAGGCCTCCTCGATCCCGGTAACGTCGTCCTGAGGCTGGTCGCTGCCGAGAATGTCGATCAACTGACGGTACTGGATGCGTGCGAAAGCCTCGCTCGTGGCCGGCAGGCGCAGCACGGTGTCAAGGCGGTCGTCGAAATGCATCAATGCTCCACGTGGCCCCGGTGCGACGTGAGTCGTGGCCATGTCGATTGGATCCGTCCTGCCTCCTAGCGCATTGATCCCTTGGCGGTAGTGCCGAGTAGGGGGCGTTGCAAAGCGGGACGCCTTTGCATCCGGAGAATTTTATTATCTTTCGGCGAACTTTATGGTCGCGGATCGGCTGTTCATCGGTTACGAACGGCGCGAGAGGACGACAAGGGGCGAAAAAATGACCAATCTCGACGGGATCGACCGTCAGCTTCTCGCGGAATTGCAGGAAGAAGGGCGCGTCACCAACGTCGAATTGGCCAAGCGTGTCGGTCTGACCGCACCGCCGTGCCTTCGCCGCGTCAGATCGCTCGAGGAAGATGGGGTGATTCGTGGCTATCATGCCGATCTCGATGCCTCGAAGCTGGGCTTCACGATCACCGTATTCGCGCTCGTCAGCCTGAAGAGCCAGGCAGAAGAGGCGCTGCGCCAATTCGAGGATCACGTGCGTGCGCTGCCCGAAGTGCGCGAATGTCACATGCTCAACGGCGAGATCGATTTCATCCTGAAAATCGTCAGCCGGGACCTGCAGAGTTTCCAGGAATTCCTGACATCGAAGCTGACACCGGCCCCCAATGTCGACAGCGTCAAGACCTCGCTGACGATCAGGACCGCGAAACACCTCCCCGGTGTCCCGCTAGAGTAGAGTCTTTTCCACTTGTGGGGGAGTGGGCCGGTGCCGCTTTTGTTTCAGCTTGTCTGAAACAGAGTCTAGAGTAGGGCTGCGGCCTCCAACGCGAGCAGGTAACTCTTCGCACCGTGTCCCTGGAAAGTGCCGGTTGCTGCCATGCCGACATAGCTGACATGGCGGAATTCCTCCCGCTTTGTCGGGTCCGACAGGTGGACTTCGAACACTGGAGTCTTGATCGAACGCATCGCGTCGAGCAGGGCGATGCTGGTGTGGGTATAGGCGCCGGCATTGAGCAGGACCGCGTGCGCGCCTTCGGCCTGCGCTTCATGCAGCCAGTCGACCAGGTGGCCTTCGTGATTGGACTGGCGCATCTCGATCTCACAATCGAGCTCGCGCGCGCGGTCTTCCAGCATGCCGGCGATGTCGTCGAGCGTGTCGTTCCCGTAAATCTCGGGCTCACGCATGCCGAGCAGGTTGAGGTTCGGACCGTTCAGGACGTAAACCAGCCGTTTCGCCATTCGCACACTCCAGCAGCGGAAAGCTCTGAGGGGACTAGGTCCGGGCGCAGGACAAGGCAAGTCAGGCGGGAAGGCTGGGGCCTATTTGTCGACGCCCTTGACCTTGCCCCATTGCCGCATCGCGGCGTAGCCGAGATAACCGGTGCCGAACAGCGCGTAGAGGGAATCGGGCAGGCCAGCGAGATAGGCGTTCATGCTCCTGGCGATGGATTCCGCGGTCTGCGGATTGAACGCGCCGATCAGGCCCATCGGCAGGGCCCACAGGATGATCGCATACATCACGTAGAGGAAACTTGGCCTGGCGCGGCTGGTCCAGGGATCGGGGGACTGCGCCTCGGCGACGATCGCGGACAATTGCGTTTGCAGCAGCTTCATCTCCTGCGAACCTTCCATCTTCAGCAGCTTGAGCTTGGCGCGGTCGCGTTCGCCGGGATCGGGAATCACCTTGTCGATGATCGAGGTAAGCGGGCCGATAAGTGCGGAGAGAACGGACATGGCAGGCTCCGATTGGTAAAAGAGAATCGAAGGGATAACCAATTTGGTTCTTGTAGGAAAATGGAAATCTATTCTGCGGTTCGCAGTGAATAGGCAGTGACGCTGGAAATCTCTGGTCGGGACGAGAGGATTCGAACCTCCGACCCCCACACCCCCAGTGTGATGCGCTACCAGGCTGCGCTACGTCCCGACCGAGGGAAGCGCCTATAGGCAGGCGTGAAGGCCATGGCAAGGAAGAGTGTTTGGTGAGTGCGAAAAGCGCATCCGCGCTTTCCTTGGCGGTACCGGCCTTCTCCCCCGTCCAGACACTCCGCGTTGCCAGCCCCTTGCTTTATTGCTAGGCGCGCCCAAATTCCGGCCGGGACACATCCGGCCATGCCGGACATCAACGAAAAGAAAGCCCGATCCAGCAGATGAATAGCTCGATTCTCACCGTTCTTGCCGCGGCTGGCGGGGCTGCCGAAGCACCGCCGGCCTGGCTGCAATTCATGCCGCTCGTGGCGATGGGCCTGATTTTCTGGTTCCTGATCCTGCGTCCGCAGATGAGGCAGCAGAAGGAACACCGCACCAAGATCGCCGCGGTCAAGAAGGGCGACCAGGTGCTGACCGGCGGCGGTCTGCTGGGCAAGGTCACAAGGGTCGATGAGAATTACGCCGACATCGAAATTGCGCATCGAGAACATCCGGGAGTTCTTTGCCTCGGTCAGGGAATTTGAA
>CAYPFE010000244.1:0-5307 GCA_964409895.1 uncultured Novosphingobium sp. | reverse complement strand
TCCTGTCCTTCAAACACGGGAATCGCATCGCGCTGGCGCCGATGATGGCACGTCTGATCGCGGCGAAACTGGCGTTGGAGGGCGAGGAATGGCTGATCGTACCGGTTCCGCTGCATCGCTGGCGGCTATGGCGTCGTGGCTTCAACCAGGCTGCCGTGCTCGGGAAAGAGCTCTCCAAACTGACCGGAGCCCCTGTCCTGGTGGATGGACTGGTACGCCGCAAGCCGACTCCGACGCTGGGTGGACTGGGTGCGTCGGCCCGGCGGCGTACATTGGCTGGCGCGATCGCGGTAAATCCCGTCAGGATGGACAGGCTGCGCGGTGTACGAGTGTTGCTGGTGGACGACGTGCTGACCAGCGGGGCGACAACCGATGCCTGCGTATCGGTGCTCAAGAGGGCAAAGGTCAGCGAAGTCAGGATTGCCTGTTTTGCCAGGGTCCTTGACGAAGCGCTCTAATTTCAGTGCAAGTCGCCAAACGAAAATGCCCGGAGCAGAACTCCGGGCATCCTCGTGACGAAACTGTTTCGAGCCCTACTTTGTCAGCAGTTCGGCAGCCCCCTGTGGCTGCCTGGCCCAATCCCTCATGTTCGACCCTGAACCATGGCGCCTTCTTGCAAGCGCTCATTGGCTTGAGCTGCGGTGCGGTGACTGCAGGAAACCTGTTCACCCTATTTTGCAGGATTGAAAAGCCCAATTGCGCGGATCGGAGGATTTTGGTCTACAGCTGTGGTTATCTTGCAACAATCGGCCCCCGATTTTGCGCTCGAAGGACCTTTTAAGCCATGCCAAGCACTCCCGATGCCGACCAAGAGCAGGTAACAACCTTCAAACCACGCTTCGACGCCCAGGGACTCTTGACGGCGATCGCCATCGATTCGGCCTCGAAAGAGGTCTTGATGCTGGCCTTCATGGACGAGGAAGCCCTGGTGAAGACGCGCGAGACGGGACGCGCTCATTTCTATTCGCGCTCGCGCGGCAAGTTGTGGCTGAAAGGAGAGACCTCCGGGCATTACCTCAATGTCGAGGAAATTCGCGTGGATTGCGATCAGGATGCGCTTGTCCTGCTTGTCCGGCCTGAGGGGCCTGCCTGCCACACCGGCGCAACCAGTTGCTTCTACCGCAGGCTCAGCGGGAACGACCTTGAACGAATTGTCGTTTGATCCCAGATCCTTGCAGAGCTGAACAGGAGAAAACGGCAAGATGCCAATCTATACAGCACCGACGCGTGACGCCGCATTCATCATCAATGACGTTCTTGGGATCGAGCAATATGCGGACCTGCCCGGCTTCGAGGCGGCAAGTGCGGACATCGTTTCCGCAGTGCTGGACGAGGCCGGTAAATTCGCCGCCGAAGTGCTGGCGCCGCTAAATGCCAGCGGCGATCGCGAGGGTTGCAGGCGCCACCAGGACGGATCGGTGACGACGCCCGAAGGCTTCCGTGACGCGCATGGGCAGTTTCGCGAAGCCGGATGGGGAACGCTTTCCGCACCCGAGAAATTCGGCGGACAAGGCATGCCCGAAGTGCTGGGATTCGCGGTTGAAGAGTTCATGTCGTCCGCGAACATGGCGTTTTCGATGTATCCGGGCCTGACCAACGGAGCCGTGTCCGCGCTGCTGGCCACGGGTTCGGCTGAGCTTCAGGAGAAATACGTCCCGAAAATGGTCGCCAACGAGTGGCTGGGCACGATGAACCTGACCGAGCCGCATTGCGGCACCGATCTCGGCCTTATCCGCACCAAGGCGGAACCGCAGGAAGACGGTTCCTACGCCGTGACGGGCACCAAGATATTCATCTCGACGGGCGAGCATGACCTGACGGACAACATCATCCACCTTGTCCTGGCGCGCACGCCGGATGCGCCGGAAGGGACAAAGGGCATCTCCCTGTTCGTGGTGCCCAAGGTGCTGGTCGAGGACGACGGTTCGCTTGGCGAGCGCAATGCGGTGTCCTGCGGCGCGCTCGAACACAAGATGGGCATTCACGGGAACGCCACCTGCGTAATGAATTATGACGGCGCGACCGGATGGCTGGTCGGCGAGGAAAACAAGGGCCTGGCCGCCATGTTCATCATGATGAATGCGGCGCGTCTGGGCGTCGGCATCCAGGGGCTGAGCCAGGCGGAAGTCGCCTATCAGAACGGTGTCGCCTATGCGCTGGAGCGGCGGCAGGGCAGGGCGCTTTCCGGGCCCGCCGAACCGGACGAAAAGGCAGACCTGTTGATCGTCCATCCCGATGTCCGGCGCATGCTCATGGATGCGAAGGCCTTCACCGAGGGCATGCGTGCGCTGACGCTTTGGGGCGGTCTGCTGGTAGGCCTTGCCGACAAGGCATCCACCGAAGAGGAACGCGAGAAGGCCGACGATATCGTCGGATTGCTGACACCAGTCATAAAGGGATACGGCACCGACAAGGGCTACGACGTCGCGACCGCAATGCAACAGATCTGGGGCGGTCACGGTTACATCGTCGAGAACGGCATGGAGCAGTTCGTCCGGGATGCCCGTATCGCGATGATCTACGAGGGTGCGAACGGCGTCCAGGCGATGGACCTCGTCGGCCGTAAGCTCGCCAGGAACGGGGGCAGGGCGGTCCAGGCCTTTTTCGCGATGGTGGATGAGGAATGCGAAGCCGCAAAAGCCAACGAGCGGTTGAGCGACCTGGCCGAGCGCGTGGTCAAGGCCAATGGCGAGCTCAAGGCGGCAACCATGTGGTTCATGCAGAACGCCATGGCCAAACCGGATAACGCTGGAGCCGGCGCGCATCACTACATGCATATCATGGGGATCGTAGCACTTGGCCTGATGTGGCTGCGCATGGCCACAGTCGCTGCCGGGAAGCTCGATGGCGGCGGCGGCGACACCGCCTTCCACGAGGCAAAACTCGCCACCGCGCGCTATTTCGGCGAACGTTACACCCCCGATGCCGGCGCGCTAAGGCGCAGGATCGAAACCGGCGCCGAAGCGATGATGGCCCTGGCGCCTGAGGCATTCCAGCGGTGAGTCCGAACGAAGGTCAGCCGATTCCCGATGACGTCGCCGACTTCTTCGATGGCCGGATGCTGCATTGCTACATGGCGACGGTGCGGCCTGACGGTGAACTATCGAACGTGCCGATGGGCATCGTCCTCCACGACGGCAGCATCAGGATCAGCACACCCGCCGACAGCCTTAAAGTCCGCAACCTGCGCCATGATCCCCATGTTGCAGTGTGCGTTCCCTATCCCGAGGACGCGCGGCGCTATCTGCTTATTCGTGGCCTGGCCGATATTGCCGAGGACACGGATCGCGAGTTCATTCGCTGGATTGCGAAGACGCATATGGGCCAGGCAGACCATCCCCATGAGCCCGGTGACACAGAGCGGGTCGTCATTACCCTGATTCCGAAAAAGTTCATCTTCGGCTCGGCACAGGGTATGAGTTGACCGCAGCTTGTCTCGCAGCCTTTAGCGGACTGAGCTTTATTCCTTAAGCGGATTAGCCATGAAGGCTTCGAACCGTTCCTTCCAGTCCGGGTGCCAGCGCGATAGGGCCGGGCGATTTTCTATCATGTCCTGCACAGCCCAGGTGATCCGCTTGTGGTCCATGTCCTCTGTGGTCTCGTTGTCCTCGCAGATGACGTAGAATTCACCGGCGTCGATGGCCTTGAGCAGGCATTGTGCGACCTGTTCCGGTTCCCAGGCCGAGGGCGGCTTCTCCGGCAGGCGCTTGCGCATCATCCCGGTGAAGGTGAAGCCCGGAACGAGCAGGTGGGCCGTGACCCGGCAACCATCCATTGTCCGAAGCGTATGGGCAAGCCCTTCAGTCAGGACCTTTATGCCTGCCTTGCTGACGTTGTAGCTGGTATCGCCAGGGGGCGTGGTGATGCCCTGCTTCGAGCCGGTGTTGACGACCAGCCCGGGCCTGCCGCTTTCCGCCATTTCGGGGACGAACGTCTGCACGCCGTGCAGCACGCCGAAGAGGTTGGTGCCGAGCACGCGCTCCCAGCCCTCGGGGTTGGAAAGCGCATCACCCCCACCACCGGTGCCGGCGTTGTTCATCAACACGCTGACATGGCCGAGTTCGCTGCGCACGCGCTTTGCCAGGGCTTCGACGGAGCTGCGGTCGGCCACGTCGGTATGAACGCCAATCGCGCCATCAATCGACGCGGCTGCATCGGCCAGTTCCTCGGCATTGGTGTCAGCAAGGCAGACGCGCATGCCGTGACTTGCGAAACTGTGCGCGCAAGCAAGACCGATACCGCTCGCGCCTCCGGTCACAACGGCGACATTGCCTGGCTTCAATGCATCGTGGTCGATCTGCATGGCATTTGTCCTCAAGCGAACAGTTCGTCGAACAGGGCCAGCATCGCGGCCCAGCTCTGGCGGTCGGCGCTGGCGTCATAGGCGACGGCGTCGAGATCGCGTTCGTCGCTGCCGGGATCGGTGAAGCCGTGCCGGACGCCGCTGTAGGAATGGAAATGCCAGTTGGCGCCTGCCGCGTCCATTTCATCCCAGAACGCCGTCACCTGCTCGCGCGGGACCATCGGATCGGCATCGCCGTGGCAGACGAGGATACGCGCCCTGATCGCGCCTACTTCAGCCGGCATTCCGGTGTCGAGCAAGCCGTGAAAGCTGACTGCGGTGGCAAGGTCCTGCCCGTCGCGGGCCGCTTCGAGCGCGGCTTGGCCGCCAAGGCAGTAACCGATGGTGGCAAGCCGAAGGCCAGTTGCAGCCGGATGCCCGCGCAGCGTTGCGATCGCGGCTGCGAGCCGGGCGCGGTAGCCATCCGGTGTCTCGCGCAGTTTCGCGGCTAGTGGGCCGACTGTATCGAAGCTTTCAGGAACCTCTCCATACAGGTCGGCGATGAAAGCGAGATAGCCTTCCTCGGCCAGCATGCGCGCCCGCCGCTCTACAGGAGCATTGGCGTTCATGATCGTTGGGAATACTACGATCGCCGCGCGCGGCGTCCCAGCAGGCCGGGCGAGTCAGCATGTCAGGGCAGTCTTACCGTCGACGTAATCGACACGTTCGAGGTCGCTCATTCCGGCAAGAAGTCCGGCACCGAGAGATAGCGTTCACCGGTGTCGTAATTGAAGCCGAGCACACGGCTTCCGACTGGCAGCTCACCGAGCTTCTGCGCGATGGCAGCCAGTGTCGCGCCGGAGCTGATGCCTACCAGCATCCCCTCCTCGGTCGCGCAGCGGCGCGCCATTTCCTTGGCGTCTTCGGGATCGACCTGGATCGCACCGTCGATGGACTGTGTATGGAGGTTCGTCGGGATGAAGCCCGCGCCGATGCCCTGGATCGGGTGCGGGCCGGGCTGTCCG
>CAYPFE010000243.1:0-5309 GCA_964409895.1 uncultured Novosphingobium sp. | reverse complement strand
GCTGGGGCTCGTTGAGGCTGGCGATCAACGGATCGTCGAGAGAGTGGGGGGCGGGCTGGGACACATGCGAACAGCTAGGGAACATGCGAGGGCTGCGCAAGGCCGCTGCGTGCCCCCGCTGTGGGCAGGCCTTGCGGACATGCCGATCTTGCGCGAAACTGCGTGGACACAAAAGGAGAGTTGGCATGGTGAGGACGATCCTTGCAGCAGCAGCGCTTTTCGCGTTTTCGGCGACGAATGCGGTCGCAAAGCCTGCGGACGCGGAACAGCAGAAACCAGGCGGAGAGGCAGGCAAACCGCGGCAGTCAGGCGAATACGAATACGATCCGCATGCGCGCGGACCCTATTACGGCGCGCTGGGGCCGCCGCCCAAGGAAACGCTCAACAAGGAATATCAAGTCTGCACCAAGGAGATCACCGACGGCTGCATTAATGCCAACCAGCTGAAGCGAATACGCGAGCGCGAGGCTGCGCAGAAGGCAGCTGCCGGCGAAGGGCAAGGAAGCGAATAGCCGTTACTCGGCCCGCAGCAGATGTAGCCGTGCCTTGCCGACATCGCGCGTGGCATCGACCGAAAATCCCTTCACCTGAACCGCCTCGTCACGCGCGGTCTCGATGCTGACCCATGATGCCGGAGAGATCCAGCCGAGCCGGTTGAGCTTGTCGAGCGCGACCGCACCCGCGCCGCTGCCATAGGGCGGGTCCATCAGCACCAGGTCGAGCGGCTGCTTTACTGGGCCCAATGACAGCACCGAGCTCGCGCGAACCTCGCATTGCGGCTGGGCCCTGAGATTGGCGATATTGTGCCTGAGCGAGCGCAACGCGGCCGCGTCCTGTTCGACGAACAGGCAATGCGCAGCACCTCGCGACAGCGCCTCCAGCCCGAGCGCGCCGGAGCCCGCGAAGAAGTCGCCGACGGACAGATCGTCGAAACTGCCGAGGCGGCTCGCCAGCATCGAGAACAGCGTCTCACGCGTGCGGTCGGCGGTCGGACGCGTAGTGTCGCCGTCAGGAGCGACCAGCGGGCGGCGGCGCCATTCCCCCGCGATGATCCTCATTTCCCGTGGCCTTTTGCTGGCCTTGCTGGCTTCAACTCGCGCAGGAACCGCTCCAGCTGGTTCTTGCCGATCTCCACCGCCGCGCCCTTGGGAAGCGTGCCGAGCGCGAACGATCCATAGCCGACGCGGATCAACCGGCTGACCTTGAGGCCGAGTTGTTCGAGCACGCGTCGCACCTCGCGGTTCTTGCCTTCGGTGAGCGTCAGCTCGATCCATTGGTTGCGTCCGGTGCGCCGTTCGAGATTGGCGTCGATGCGGCCATAGCGCATGCCGTCCACCTCGATCCCCTCGATCAGCTCTTCCAGCCGGGCCTGGCTGATGTCGCCGAAGGTGCGGGCCCGGTAGGTGCGCGGCACATTCGACGAGGGCAATTCCAGGGTGCGCTTCAGCTCGCCGTCGTTGGTGAGCAGAAGCAGTCCCTCGGTGTTGAGATCGAGCCGGCCCACCGGCATCAGCCTGGGCGTGCCCTTTGGCAGGGCATTCCTGAGCGCGGTATAGATCGTCGGCCGGCCTGCGGGATCGCGTTCGGCGGTGATCAGGCCGGAGGGCTTGTGGAAGGCGAACAGCCGCGTCGGCTCGGGGGCGCTCACCGGCTTTCCGTCGACAGTCACCCCCTTGAGGTTTGCGAGCAGCGTCGCCGGTGTCGTCACCAGCTCCTCGCCGATCTTCACCCTGCCATCCGCGATCATCCGCTCCGCCTCGCGGCGGCTGGCGACGCCGGCACGTGCAAGTAGCTTGGCGATTCTGTCGCCGGAACGTGATTCAGACTTGTCCATGGCAGGCGCTTAGCTGTTGAACCTTGCGCCCGCCAGCCTTCCCTTGGACCCGGCCAGAGCCTATCCCCATGGCCGGGTGAAGCAGGAGAGACGCGCATGGCCGAAGCAGCAGCCGGTGAGCCGAAGAAACCGGGCTGGCGCCGCATCCTCGCGGCACTCGGCAACCGCAAGACCGGCTACATGGCGATCTTCGGTTTCGCTGCCGGGCTTCCCTATGCCCTGCTGCTCGGCACGCTCTATGCCTGGCTGTCCGACGCCAAGGTCGACCTTGAGACGATGGGCGTGTTCTCGCTGATCGGGCTCGCCTATGCCTTCAAGTTCCTGTGGTCGCCCCTGCTCGACCGGGTGAACCTTCCGGTGCTGGCGCTGCTCGGCAAGCGCAAGCAGTGGATCGTGACGGCGCAGTTGCTGCTGGGCGCGATCCTGCTGGTGCTGTCTGCGCTGAACCCGGTGTCTGCGCTCGGCTGGTTCTCGCTGCTGGCGGGTATTGGCGCCTTTGCCTCGGCGACGCAGGACGTGGTGATCGACGCCTGGCGTGTCGACGTCGCTGATGAGGAAGCGACGATCGACATGCTCTCGACCGTCTACCAGATGGGCTATCGCATCGCCGCGCTGGTCGGCGGCGCCCTGGCGCTGTTCCTGGCCGAACGCACCAGCTGGCCGGTGGTCTATGCGACCATGGGCGCGATCATGGCACTGATCGGGATGGCCAGCATCTTCGCTCCCGAAGCGCGGCAGACCACCGCCCAGATCGGTGCCGCTGCAGAGGAACTGGCGGAATTGCGCAGCGCCGGCGAAGTGCATCCGCGCATCCGAGGCTGGGTGCTGCTGGCGATAGGCGCGATGTGGGCCTGGGCGCTGATCACCGTGGGTGTCTTCATGGTCCGCTCGCTCGGCAGCGATCCCGAAGCGCGGCCCGATTCGGTCGAATTCATTGCCACGCAGGGCCCGCTGGTGGTGATCGCGACGGTAATCGTACCGGCGCTGTCCGCTGCCTGGCTGGTCTGGCTCAAGCGCAGCGGACGGCACCTGCTGGTTGAGGGGGCGCCGGCGCGCAACACGCTCGACCGCTTCGTCGACCATGGCTACCGCGCGCTGATCCTGCCGCTGACCGATTTCGTCGGCAGGCTGGGTTTCGCCGTGATCATCGTGCTGGGGCTGGTGCTGACCTACCGCATCACCGATTCGATCTGGGGCAGCTTCGCCTATCCGTTCTATCTGGGTGAGCTCGAATACACCAAGGATGAGGTGGCGGTCGCGTCCAAGTTCTTCGGCGTCGGCGCGCTGATGGTGGGGCTGGCGGCGGGCGGCGCGCTCTTGACGGTGATCGGCCGCATGGCGACGCTGACGCTGGGCGCGGTGATCGCGGCACTCACCAACCTGCTCTACGCGGACCTCGCCATCGGCGGCGCACGGATGCAGGCGGTGAGCGATGCGACGGGATTCACCTGGCTGGTTTCCAACATGGGCGGCGATGCCAGGCTGGCCAAGCTGATGGTGACTATCGCGGGTGAGAACATCGCTGTCGGCATCGCCGGGG
This sequence comes from uncultured Novosphingobium sp., assembly GCA_964409895.1. Lineage (GTDB taxonomy): Bacteria > Pseudomonadota > Alphaproteobacteria > Sphingomonadales > Sphingomonadaceae > Novosphingobium. Next base: position 1,935 of record CAYPFE010000243.1, on the reverse strand, counting down.
CAGCCTTCGTTGCCTATCTCTCGTCGATCGTCTCGAAGCGATACAGCGCGGTGCAATATGCGCTGGTGTCCTCGCTCACGCTGCTGGTCGGCACGCTGGGGCGCGGCGCGCTGGGCAAGATGATCGAGGATGTCGGATATTATCAGGTGTTCCTGCTGACGACGGCCATCGGCTTTGTCGCGGTGGTGCTGTGTGCCTTGGAATGGTGGCGGATCGCCCGGCAGGGCGCGAAATCGGGCATCGACCAGACCGCGCTGGCGGGGGCCTAATCCGGCAGTTCGCCGTTAAGCCGCAGCACGCCTCCCGCAAGATAGAGCGAACCGCCGATCAGCACCGGCAGGCCGTCTGCGGGCAGGGCTGACAGTGCGGAGCCCACATCGGCGGCAGCAGCTGCATCCGGCCCGAAGGCGCTGGCTTCGTGGTAGTCATGGCTCGGCAGGGGAACAACCTGCAGGCTGGCGATGTTTTCGGCAAGCGGCCCGGCGATGGCCAGCGGCTGCTTGTTCGCCAGCATCCCGAGCACGACATGCAGGCGCTGCCCGGCGAAGTGGCGGGCGATGGCGGCGCCTGCATCGGGATTGTGACCGCCGTCGAGCCAGATCGTGCGGCCCTGCGCGAGTGCGGTCAGCGGCCCGTCGCCCAGCAGTTGCAGGCGGGCAGGCCAGCTTGCAGCGGAGGCTCCAGCTTTCAGCGCTTCCTCGCTTACTGCAAGCTGCGATTGCCGCCGGATCATCGCAATTGCGAGCCCTGCATTTATGATCTGGTGCCGGCCGACCAGCGCGGGCGGCGGGCCATGGAAATAGCAATCCGTGCCTTCACCATAGATGAGATGGTTGTCGCCGCCGCCTGCCTTGGCCGCCCAGCCATTGCCATATTCGAACAGCGGAGCGCCCACCTGCTTGGCGATTGCCGCGATTTCTTCGCGTGCCTCTGGCGGATAGAGTTTGCCCATGGTTACCAGTGGCACGCCTTTCTTGGCGATCCCCGCCTTCTCGAAGGCGATCCGTACCAGCGGTTCCTCCGGCGTTCCCTCCTCCGGCGCCAGCAGGAAGCGCTCGTGATCGATGCCGAGCGTGGCGATTCCGCACACCGCCGGGCGCTCCATCACATTGGTCGCGTCGAGCCTGCCGCCGAGGCCGGTCTCGATCACGCAGGCATCGGCGGGGTGGCGTGAGAAGGCGAGGAAGCTTGCAGCGATGGTGGCTTCGAAGAAGCTGATCGGGAGCTCTGCGGCGGTGTCGAGCACTTCTGACAGCAGCGCAGCCAGTTCCCCGTCGCCGATCAGCCTGCCGGCGATGCGGATGCGCTCGTTGTAGCGTACCAGATGCGGGCTTGTGGTGGCGTGGACCGTGTAGCCCTCGGCTTCCAGCATTGCCCGCAGGAAGGCGCAGGTGGAACCCTTGCCGTTGGTGCCGGCGACATGGAAGGCGGGCGGGATTTTCGCCTGCGGATCGTCAAGCCGGGCAAGCAGTTCCCGGATCGCGACGATGCCGATGCGTCCCTGCGGCTGGGAGAGAGCGGCGAGGCGGTCGAGCTGGGCCTGGACTTGTGGATCGTCCGAAGTGGCGAAATCGCGCAAGGTTAGCGCGCCGAATGAACCGCGTCCGCCAGCGCCCGGGTCAGCTCGCGGATCGGACCGGCGGCCTCGGTGCCGTGTTTGGCCACCAGCTCGACCAGCGCGGAGCCCACCACCACGCCGTCCGCCACTTTCGCGATGGCGCTGGCCTGCTCCGGCGTGCGCACGCCGAAGCCGACGGCGACCGGCAGGTCGGTAGCGGCTTTCAGCCGCGCCATTGCCTGCTCGATCGAATCCAATGCGGCCTGCTGCATGCCTGTGATGCCCGCGACCGAGACGTAATAGACGAAGCCCGAAGTATCCTTGAGGATCGTCTTGAGCCGCGCTGCGTCCGATGTCGGCGTGGCAAGGCGGATGAG
>CAYPFE010000242.1:0-5325 GCA_964409895.1 uncultured Novosphingobium sp. | reverse complement strand
GGGCCGGACCAAGAGCGGGCCCAAGCGGTTGAAAGGCGGGCTGCCGGAGGGCTGTTCGATCCTCCACAAGACCGGCACCGGCCAGGTGCTCGAACAGGTTCACTCGGCTTATAACGACGTCGGAATCCTGACGGCGCCTTCGGGGCGCAAATATGCCGTCGCGATCCTGATCGGCCGCACCGCGATCCCCGTTCCCGAGAGGATGGACTTCATGCACCGCGTCGTCGGCGCGATCGCGGAGTACGAAGCGGCGATTGCGTCGCGCGGCGGGAACGCCGGGGCTGTCACGGAGCCGTCTGCTTCAGAATCGTGACGAGGGCCATCGAAGCGCCGCTTCCTTCATCATCGTGTCACATGGCAGGATGAGACTGCGAAACTGTTCCACGACGGAACAGTAGCGCGATTGATTCGGTTTAAACGTCTGACCGACTTGACTTATACCGACCTGCACTGACTATGACCCACGGGCCCATTTGCGCCGACCGATGGTCATGATGCGCCAAGGCTGATCGACGAGTTTGTTCCAGGCCTCGCAGCAGTGGTCGACGATGTTGTCGTGGGATGTGAAGATGCGGTTGGAGAGCCAGTTTTCGCGCATGAACTGCCAGATGTTCTCGACCGGGTTGAGCTCGGGGCACTTGGGCGGCAGCGCGACGATGCTGATATTGGCGGGAACATCGAGTTTGCCGGTAGTGTGCCAGCCTGCCTGGTCCACCAGCACGAGAGCATGGGCATCCGGTTCGACAGCGAGCGATATCTCGGCCAGATGCAGCGACATGGTCGCGGTATTGCAGAAGGGTAGCACGAGGCCTGCGCCCTTGCCCTGTTCGGGGCAGATCGCGCCAAAGATGTAGGCCGATTTCGTCCGCTGATCCTTCGGCGCCGATGGCCGCGTTCCGCGCCTCGCCCAGCGCCGCGTGATCTTGTTCTTCTGGCCGACGCGGGCCTCGTCCTGGAACCATATCTCTATCGGCGTGCCCTTCGGGAGGTCTGCCCTGGCCTTTGCCAACTCGGCGGCGAAGCCCCCTTTTTGAAGGCCTCCATGGCCAGTTCGTTCTGGGCATGATGACGGGGCCGCGCCGTGAGCTTGACGTAGCCCAGCTTCTTCAGTTCGCGCCCCACGGTGGTCTCGTCGAGCGAGACCGCGAACTCGTCGTGAAGCCACTGCACGAGGTCGATCAGCCGCCAACGCACAACCCCATGGATCGCCGGAATCGGACCGCGCTCAACGATCTCCGCAAGCGCCCGGCGCTGGACATCATCGAGCCGCGAACGGGCGCCGGGAGCCTTGCCGTCCAGCAGACCATCCGGGCCGCGCGCGTTGAAGCGGATCACCCAGTCGCGCACAATCTGAAGCGTCACACCCCCGATCTTCGCCGCCGTTGTCCGGCTGCCGCCGTCATAAATCTCGGCCAAGGCCAGCAGCCGCCGAGTCTGGTTCGCACTCTTCGATGCCCGCGCCAACCGCCGCAACGCCGCTCCGTCAAAATCATCCCGCAAGCCGATCGCCGTACCCATGTCCGAACCCTCCAAAGCCCGGAAACATAGATTCAGACTTTCAGGCCCTTGGGAATCCCCCCACGTGAGTCGGCCACAGCGCAGATTGGTATTAGTTACCGCGTTAACCTTTATTAACGATACGACTCAAGGGTCGGAACTCTGAGGATCGATAGAACAATCCAATGCCGGTGTGGGGACCCATCTGGTTTCCGGTATTGCCAACAAGAAATCTTGATCTTCTGGATCCGATATTTCCGGCTTGCGGTCGCCGATCAATATTGGAGAGATTACCATGAAGAAGCTTCTTACCTATGCCGCCCCGCTTGCAATGGCGATGTCGTTCAGCGTTGGCGTTTCCGCGCCAGTTGCTGCCGCGCCGAACAACGGGCCGGTTAACGCCTGCAAGTTCATTATCAATGAGCTGGGCGGATCACTTACCATTTTAATACCCTCCGGTCCGGTTACCTTCAATTTCGACAATGTTGGCGACTGCGTATTCTGGATTCGCAACAACCAGAATGCTACGCTTGGCGCGATCTGCAATTCGATCGATGCGATTGCCGGTCTGGAGAACACGCCGTGGGGCAACAAGGGCCAGTGCATCCAGAATTTCAACTGACGCCTGACCTTTAAGCAGGAGTACCGGGCGCGCGGCGGTTTTCCGGCGCGCGCCCGCTCCCGCGACTGGAATTTCAGACTGGAGAAATGAAAATGAAGAAGATTCTTACCTATGCCGCCCCGCTCGCGATGGCGTTGTCGTTCAGCACGGCGCTTCCGACCGCTGCGTCGGCCGAAGCCAATCCCATTCCGGGGTTTTGCAAGCAGGCCGTTGACAACGGAGGGTTCGACAGCGTCGGTGGCTGCATGTCGCTGATCAACACCAAGGGTGCGGTGCAGGCTTGCAAGTTTCTCGATGATTTCATCGGTCTGGAAGTGCTTGGCTTCAAGAACCACGGCCAGTGCGTGAAGGCGCTCAACAACAACTGAGCGCAGTGATGGAATTTGGAAGCGTTCCGGGCAATTCCCGGAATGCTTACGGTTCCGCCGCCGGAGGTTGGGCCTCCGAATCCAAGGGGCTACGCCAATGAATTCGATGGCGGTCCATAATGTCTTTCGCAGGACAGCCGTCCTGCTGTTCGCGGTGGTTGCGACCACGGCGGGTGCCGAAGCTCGCGAGGTGTATGGGCCGGTGCTAGCGGACCCCGTTAGCGCTTCGCCTGCCTTGCAGCGGCAATCCGAAGCCCAACCGGACCGTCCCCTGCGCGCGCTCCGCGAGCGAAAGGGACCTACCGGAGAGCGTACATATTTCGCTTCGGCGAATCCCGACGCCGAGCCTGAGCCTCTCACCAAGGTCACTTTCAAGAATATTCCCGCCAAGCGCATGAATCTCGAAGCCCCCGGCGAGGGGCTCTCGGTGCGCATGGAACTGGCGAGCGGCAGCGACGTCTACCGCCCGGACCAGCATATCATGGTCGGCGCGCTGACGGCGGAGAACAGCTGGCGGCGCGAGGTCGATATCAGCCTGACGCCGACTTCTCTGGCGGAAGCCGGGATCACGCTGAAAACCGGCGCGTTCTCCGGACGCAGGCCGCTGCTCTACGGCTATGGCTCCCGCAACGGTGTCGGCGACCTGACCCGCTGGCAGCAAAGCAACAGCTGGGATTTCGGGATCGAGGCCAAGCCGGAGGGACTGCCCTTCAGCTATTCAGGCGGCTTCTCCTGGTCGCAATACAGCGTGCAGACCGCCGTGCGCAGCGACGGACAGTTCGACCTGCTGACGCCCAAGCCCGACTGGCGGCGCGGCACCTCGTGGTGGAACAAGCTCGACGCACAGCTCTGGAAAGGGGCCGAAGGCGAAGCGAGCGCCTACATCACCTTCGGCCGCATGGATGAGCGTTACCGCACGTTCCAGCGGCACAGCGACACGCCGCTGATCTATGAAGGCCGCACTTTCGAATTCGGAGGGGAGTTCCGGCGCGGGAACACCGAAGCCGACTTCCACTATTCCTCGATCGACGGCCCCTAGCTCGGGATCGAGGAGACCAGGGCCGCCTTCGAGAAGGGCGCGTTCAAGCTTCAGCTTGAATTCTCCAACTGGACATACAAGCTGGACGAAGGCCTCGACTGGAGATCGGAAGACCGCGTCTGGAAGGGCAAGCTCCGCGTTTCCCTGCCGAAGCTGTTCGGCAAGGGGCTGGATAAGGGCTTCGCCCCGACTCACGTCACCCTGCGCATGGAGCGCAAGCGCGGCAGTGAATCGCTGTTCGGCAGTTCTTCGCAGTGGGACCGGACCAAGCTGGGCTTGGGCCTCGGATGGTCCCGCAAGGGATCGGAAACGGAGATATTTGTCGACACGATGCGGTCCAACAAGCCGGCACTCGGCGGGATCGAGCCCGACAGCCAGCGCGAACTCACTGCCGAGTTCACTCAAACCTTCTATGGCGACAACTGGTCGGTCAGCGCTTACGGGTCACTCAGCGACCAGCGCTCACGCTTCTCCGCGGACAAGTTCTTTGCCGCAGGCGCCTCGTTCTCTATCAGCGGCAAGAAGCTCCCGAAGCTGAGTTTCAGCGTCGATCTCAACAAGTTCGGCCTGCGCATGCGCGATGCCGATTTCGGCCCGGAAGACTATCTGCTCAGCGAACGGCAACTGCGGGTCAGCGCAACGATCGACCTGACCAAATTCCTGCCCGAAGCGGCAAAGGACCAGAAGAAGCCGCTCCTGAAGGTCAAGGCCTATGGCGACTGGCCGGTCAGCGACGAAAGCTTCGAGGGCACCGAAAGGCGCGTGCGACCGACCCTGATGGTGGTCTACGGCAAGACGTTCTGATCACCCCGGCACCCATTTCATCACGCCGCCTGCGAAGGGCGTCCACCATCCGGTCCTGATGCCCGCTGCGGCCAGCATGTCGCTGGTCCACTGGTTGCAGGTGCGGGTGAAGGTGTAGCGCCCCCCGGTTTCGTAGAACACGTCGTAGGAACCATAACCCGGCCATCTCCTTGGGCGCTTCACGCTGAGAGCCTGCATTTCGATCAATTCCACCAGCCGCAGGTATTGCGCCGGGCTCACGCGCAGGACGCGCAAGTCCGCTCCGGGAGCGGGGCGGACATAGTGAGCGACATGCAGCAGGCCTTCGCCGCCGAAGCCAAGGATGCGCAGCACCGTCATCGGCCTCAGGTCCCACCATGTCGGGGTGTTGAGGAATATCTCGCGCTCGCCCCAGCTGACCGAGACATGCGTATAAGGCCGGTTGGGATTGGTGACATCGGCGGGCGGGAAGGTGGTGTGCCAGTCCTTGATCCGGTTTGCAGCCGGCAGGACCAGCGCGGTGTGGACCCCGTTCGTCTCGACCATGATCTCGACGCCGTCGGCAGGCGCATTCCAGTCCGGGTTGCGCGGTATCGACGAACCCGCCCAGCCCGCAAGCGCAAGCAGAGCCGCCGCCAGGGTCAGCCCCAGCGCCGCCCATTTGACAGCCCTTAGCGCAAGGCGCGCCGCCTGAGCCACAGGATAGACCATTCGCCCTGAGTCGCACGGGCAGCCAGACGGAGTCCAGCGCGGAAGCAGGCGGCGCGCACCTGCGGTTCCTGCGACGTCAAAAGGCCGGAGAGCAGCAAGTGCCCGCCCGGAACCAGGGCATCGGCGAAATCCGGCGCAAGATCGATCAGCGGACCGGCGAGGATATTGGCGATGACCAGGTCGAACGGCGCCCTGGCGTCGATCAGCGCGTCATCCATGCCATCGGCAATGACGACCAGAACTTCGCCGCGCCGCGTCCCGAGCCCGACGTTGTTCAGGCCCGCGTTCCCGGCGACGACCTCGGC
>CAYPFE010000241.1:0-5341 GCA_964409895.1 uncultured Novosphingobium sp. | reverse complement strand
ATTCATGGCGCAACCATGGCGAGCGCGGATTTCAGCGAGGACACAGAGGAGAAACGCCCGACCGTGCAGGTCGGCGACCCCTTCACCGAGAAGCTCTTGATCGAGGCCTGCCTCGAACTGATGGCGACCGACGCCATTGTCGCGATCCAGGACATGGGCGCTGCGGGCCTGACCAGCTCCAGCGTCGAAATGGCGAGCAAGGGCGGCGCGGGCATTCGCCTCAACATGAACAAAGTGCCTTGCCGCGAGGAAGGCATGACACCTTACGAGATGATGCTGAGCGAGAGCCAGGAGCGCATGCTGATGGTGCTCAAGCCCGGCAAGGAAGCGATGGCCGAGGCGATCTTCACCAAGTGGGAACTCGATTTCGCCGTGATCGGCGAGGTTACCGACACCGGCCACATGGTGCTGACCTTCGATGACGAGGTCGTCTGCGATATCCCACTCGGCCCGCTGGCGGACGACGCGCCGGAATACGACCGGCCTTACGTCAGCCGCGAAGAATACAAGGCCTGGGCCAAGGTCAAGCCGCTGGGGGACGTGCCAGAAAGCACCGATGTCGGCGCCGATCTGCTCAAGCTGATGGCTAGCCCCGACCTCGCCAGCAGGCGGTGGATCTGGGAGCAGTACGACAGCCAGGTCATGGCCGACACGCTCTCCCGCCCAGGCGGCGACGCCGCGGTGGTGCGCGTACACGGCACCAGGAAGGCACTCGCCATCACCACCGATTGCACCCCGCGCTACTGCTACGCCGACCCCTACGAGGGCGGCAAGCAGGCCGTGGCCGAGGCCTACCGCAACCTCTGCGCGGTCGGCGCGAAACCGCTCGCCATCACCAACTGCCTCAATTTTGGCAATCCCCAGCGCCCGGAAATCATGGCGCAATTCGTCGGCTGCATCGAAGGCATGCGCGACGCCTGCGCGGCACTCGATTTCCCGGTCGTGAGCGGGAATGTGAGCCTTTACAATGAGAGCAAGGCCACGGGCGGGGGCAGCGCGATCCTGCCGACGCCGGCGATCGGCGGAGTTGGGCTGATCGAGGATTATGAGAAGCGAGCTTCAATTGCGCCCAGCCGATCGGAACTGGACCTTGTCCTTATCGGGGTTGCCGGCGCCCATCTTGGGCAAAGCAAATGGATGCTGGCAGGCATAAACGCCGGTGACGCTCCTCCGGTTGATCTGGCACGAGAGCGAAAGCATGGCGAGTTCATCCGAAAACTGATTTCGGAAGACCTTGCGGATGCGGTTCATGACATCTCCGATGGTGGCCTTGCCGTGGCGCTTGCCGAAATGTCACTGGCAAGCAGCAGAGGGATGAGCCTCGAACCGCAAATTTCGGAATATGCGCGTCCAGCCTGGTACTTCGGGGAGGATCAGGGACGCTATGTGGTCGCGACGGACAAACATGAAGAGCTTCAAGAACTGGCGGCAAGCGAAAATGTGCTGTGCTGGTATCTCGGCTCGACGCAGGATGAGCCACTGATCGACTTCGGCGACGAAGACCCGGTTCCCCTCACTGCCCTCCGCGAAGCCAGCGACAGCTTCTTCCGCGACTGGATGGAGGGTTAGGCCATCGGGCAAGACGGACAGGGAGAAGCCGAACATGCCGAAAAGCTGGCCCGCATGACTCGGACTACTCCTCGGCCTCACCGCGCTCGCAGCGGCGCTGCAACTGCCAGCGTCCGAGGTCGAGCAATGGCGCCATGCCGCTCGCTGGACCGCACGGTGCGGGTTCTTCCTGTTCCTCATCGCCTATAGCGCACGGCCCTTGTCGCAGCTTGCTCCGACCACACTTACGCGCGCCATGATGAGGCAGCGGCGGTATTGGGGGCTCGGCTTCGCCGCCAGCCACACCGTCCACCTCTTCGCCTTCGTGACCTATTTCCGGCTGGCGGACATTCCCGCGCCCGTTCCGGTACTGATTGGCGGCGGGTTGGGCTACGCCCTGCTCTATGCAATGGCCCTGACATCCAACCGATGGGGCATCAGGACGCTCGGCAGGAACTGGAAGCGGCTGCATTCCTTTGGCATCCACTACATCTGGCTTATCTTCGCCTTCGATTACATCAGCCGCAGTTTCCAGCCGGAGACACGCGCGATGGACATGGCCTTTTCAGCGCTTCTGCTGGGCGCGTTGGGTCTGCGGATCGCGGCCCAGCGCAAGACCTGAGAGAGTTAACCCCTCACCCAATCACTCTCCGGTATACCGACCAGTTGTAGAATGGCAGTCAGGTCGCCCCGGTCGATCCAGCCGTTTGCCGCCGCGCGCGCCTTGGGCTTCGCGCGATAGGCGATGCCGTAACTCGCGGCTTCGAGCATCGGAATATCGTTGGCGCCATCGCCGGTGGCAAGGCTGGTAGACCCTTCCCCCAGCGCTTCCATCTCCGCCAGCAAGGTCGCGCGCTTGACCGACGAATCGGTGATCGGCCCGACCAGCCCGCCTGTCAGCGCACCATCGGCAATCTCGAGCCGGTTGCCGACGACATGGTCGAAACCGAGCAGTTCCGCCACCGGATCGGCGAACTGGTGGAAGCCGCCGGTCACCAGCACGGTGCGGCACCCTTTGGCCTTGAGCGTCTCGACCAGGGTCTTCGCGCCTGGCATCGGCGAAATCCGCGTTTTGAGGCATTCGAGGATCGCGCTTTCCGACAAGTCGCGCAGCAGCAGCACGCGTTCCCGCAAGGCCGATTCGAAATCGAGCTCGCCCTGCATCGCTCGTTCAGTGATCGCGGCGATGTGGTTCTTGAGCCCGGCGAAATCGGCGAGCTCGTCGATACATTCCTGGCCGATCATGGTGGAATCCATGTCCGAGATGAACAGGCGGGGCACTCTCGGTTCGTGATCGGCGATCAACATATCGGAAGGTTTAAAACAGCTATCGAGCGCGTCACGCAAAGCCGCGGCATTGTCATCCGGCGTATCTATTTCCAGAACACCCGGGCTGGCATGCAGCATCGCCGCACCGGCAATCCGCACGCCCTTGACCGCCAGTTCCTCCCTGGCGCGGTCGAGATTTGCGGACAGGCTGGCTGGTTCTGCTATCAGCCGGGCGATGAGCACGAAGAATTCCCCTGAATCGGCGACACCGAAGCCGCCGCTGGCGCTCATTGCAGGGCCGACGGCGAGCGGCAAGAGCGATGTTGCAGTGCTTGTCGCCAAGGCTCTCGCCGATGCCGGCAAGAAGGCGGTGATCCTCAACGCAGACAGCGCGCAGGTCTACCGCGACCTCTCGGTGCTCAGCGCTCGGCCCACGCCCGAGGACATGCACGGTATCGAACACCGCCTGTTCGGCGAATGGGATGGGGCCGAGGCCTGCTCCGCCGCCGACTGGGCAGCAAGAGCACGCGGGGAAATTGCCGCGCTTCACAAAGAGGGAACGATTCCAATCTTTGTCGGCGGCACGGGCCTCTACCTGCGCACCTTGCTGGAGGGGATTGCGCCGGTTCCGGCAATCGATCCCGGAATACGCGATGAAGTGCGCACCATGTCGGTGGAACAGGCATATGCGGCCCTGCTACGTGAAGATCCCGAGCGTGCAGCCCTGCTCGCTCCTGCCGACTCGAGCCGCATAGCGCGCGCGCTTGAAGTGGTGCGTTCGACCGGGCGGCCGCTGTCGGAATGGCAGGCGCACAAGGAAGGCGGCATCGGCGGTGATGTCGCCCTATGCCCCGCGATCCTTCTGCCTGAGCGCGAGGTCCTCTATTCGCGCTGCGACCTTCGGTTCTCCGCCATGCTTAGGAATGGCGCCGTCCCCGAAGTCGAAACGCTGCTTGCGCGCAAGCTTGATCCGTCCCTGCCGGTGATGCGGGCCATCGGTGTGCCGGAAATCGCCGGGTATCTTGCCGGCGAGTGGTCTCTCGAAGATTCTAAATCCCGTGCTGCGCAGGCGACCCGGAACTACGCCAAACGCCAGTTCACCTGGTTCCGGCATCAGCCCCCCGCCGAATGGCCCCGAATCGAGTACCAAGATTTCGACCTTGGCAAGTTTTTTGAAATATTCTTACGTTATTGGCAATTGACATGACATAAATCACCGCCTAGACGCGCGCAACTCGATGACCCGGTGCGGCATTGCCGTGCCGGGTCAATGCCATTAGAGAGCCCGCCGGGGCGACAACTGAGGAATTGGACGTGAGCGAAGAGCGCAGCGGCGCGGAAATACTGGTCGAAAGCCTCGCGAGGCAGGGGGTCGAATTCGTATTCGGCTATCCCGGCGGCGCGGTGCTGCCGATCTACGATTCCCTGTTTCACGACGAGCGCATCCGCCACATCCTCGTCCGCCAGGAAGCGGGCGCGGTCCATGCAGCTGAAGGTTACGCCCGATCGACCGGCAAGCCCGGCGTCGTCCTCGTCACCTCGGGCCCTGGCGCGACCAACGCCATCACTGGCATCGCCGACGCCTTTCTCGATTCGATCCCGATGGTCGTGATCACCGGGCAGGTGCCGACGGCACTGATTGGTTCCGACGCCTTCCAGGAAGCCGACACCGTCGGCATCTCCCGGCACTGCACCAAGCACAATTACCTCGTGAAGGACCCCGAGGAGCTTGCGGCCACCATCGACGAGGCGTTCCAGATTGCCACCAGCGGTCGCCCCGGCCCCGTGCTTATCGACATTCCCAAGGATGTTCAGATCGCATCGGCAAGGCTGGACGATGGCGCACCGCAACGCCGCAACCGCTATGCACCGCGCACGGAAGGCAGCCAGGAAGAGATTTCCCGCGCCGTCGAACTGATCGCCAACGCGCGGGCCCCGGTGTTCTACACCGGCGGCGGCGTCATCAATTCAGGCCCGAAAGCCACCGAACTCCTGCGTGAATTGCAGGCAAAGACCGGTGCGCCCACGACCACCACCCTGATGGGGCTCGGTGCTTTCCCGGCGGACCATGCAGACTGGCTCGGCATGCTCGGCATGCACGGCACCTATGAAGCCAATATGGCGATGAATCAGGCTGACCTGATCGTCTGCATCGGTGCGCGCTTCGATGACCGGGTGACCGGCAGGCTCGACGCCTTCTCGCCCAACTCGACCAAGATCCACATCGATATCGACCGCAGCTCGATCAACAAGAACGTGCGGGTCGACCTGCCGATCGTCGGCGATTGCGCTGCAGTTCTATTGCAACTGCTGGAAGGCTGGGGCAGCCGCAAGCCCGCAGACCTCTCCGCGTGGAAGCAGCGAATCGACGATTGGCGCACCCGAAACAGCCTCGCCTTCCCGAAGTCCGACATCGAGATCATGCCGCAGCTTGCGGTGCAACGGCTCTACGAGCTCACCAAGGACCGCAACCCGATCATCACCACCGAGGTCGGACAGCACCAGATGTGGGCGGCGCAGCACT
>CAYPFE010000240.1:0-5355 GCA_964409895.1 uncultured Novosphingobium sp. | reverse complement strand
TTCGGTGAACGTCATCACCGGCGTCATCAAGGCCAACCTTCCGACGCGGATCAGCTTTGCCGTCACCAGCCGCATCGATTCCCGCACGATCCTCGGCGAGCAGGGCGCCGAACAGCTGCTGGGCAAGGGCGACATGCTCTACAAGCCCAACACCGACGCGATCCGCCGCGTCCACGGCCCCTTCGTCAGCGACGAGGAGGTCGAGCAGATCGCGGAATACTGGCGCACGCAGGGCACGCCGGAATATGTCGATTCGGTAACCGAGGAGCCCGAGGACGGCTGGTTCGGGCTCGACGACGAATTGACCGCCTCGGATGATCCGGCAGAGCGCAAGTACCGCCAGGTCTGCCAGCTGGTATTCGAGAATCAGAAGGTCTCGGCCAGCTGGATCCAGCGCCAGATGGGCGTCGGCTACAACACCGCCTCGAAATGGGTCGAACGCATGGAAGCGGACGGCTTCGTCGGTCCCGCCAACCACGTCGGCCGGCGCGAAATCTACCGCGACGAGGACGGGAATCCGCTTTAAGCAGGCCTAGCCCACCTCAAAGTCATCGTAGTCCGGCTGTTTCAGCAGCCGCCACATTTCCGGGCCTCTCAGCGGGTTCTGAGTGACCGAACGGCCATGCTTCGACCAGTAGTAATTGTTGGCGCGTGGATCGCTCCAGACCTTGGTGTCATTTAGCTCGTCGATCCAGTTGTTGTAGCGCCAATAAGCGTCTGCGGTAACATCGACCGCCTTCTCGTCCTCCAGGATCAAGCGTTCCATGCACTGCATGGCGTAATGCGTGACGAGTTCATGGAACGAAACCACCTGCAACGCACCATTGGTATTGGGCCCGTATAGCGACCACATGTTGGGAAAGCCCGGCACCATGCAGCCGTTGTATGCCCGCGCGCCGCCATCGGCCCACATGTCCTCCAGCTTGACGCCGTCCCTGCCGGTGATCGACATCGGGTAGAGATATTCGGTGGCGTGGAAGCCGGTTGCATAAACGATGACGTCTGCATCGTATTGGGCCCCGTCCTCGGTCTCGATGCCTGCATTGTTGATCCGCTTGATGCCGTCGGTGACCAGCGTGACGTTGTCACGCTGGATCGCGTCAAGCACTGAATATTCGGGATCGACCATGATCGCGCGGGCAGACCATACCGGATGCGGCGGTGTCATCGTCGCCAGCAGGTTGGGATTGTCGATCTTGCTTTCGAGGAAGGCCATGCAGGCGTCGCGCCCGCGCTTGTTGGCTTCGCTCACCGAGAAGGGATCGTCGAAGTTGTCGTCCCTGGTGGTCATGTCGATGAACCACGATCCGGTGCCCTGGCCACCGCGCATGAAATTGGTGTGGAACGGCAGGTTGCGGTCCAGCCAGTTGATCTGCGGCGGGAAGGGCGAGCGGTAGCCGGGAATCGGGAATACCCATTGCGCGGTGCGCTGGAACACGGTGACGTGCTTCGCCTGCAACGCCAGTTCCGGGATCATCTGGTAGCCGGTCGCGCCCGTGCCGATCACCGCGACGCGCTTGTCCGAGAGGTCGATGGCGGCGGGCCAGCGCGAGGTATGCCATGATGGGCCTGCGAATTCCTCCGCCCCCTCGATCTCGGAAGTATTGGGCCGGTTGAGGAATCCCACGGCGGTGATCACCGCGCGCGAGCGGTGCACCTCGTCGCCGTCCGGGCCCTTCATCCGGATTTCCCACTCGCCGGCGTCCTCGTCCCACACCAGCGATTCGACTTCGGTGTTGAACTCGACATCCTTGCGGACGTCGAAACTGTCGGCAACCCAGTCGAAATATTTGACGTTCTCGGTCCAGTCGCAGAACGGATTGGGATAGCCGAAATCGACCCCGAACAGGTGGGTGTAGGACCGGCTCGGCGTATCGACCCGCGCGCCGGGATAGCGGTTTTCCCACCAGGTGCCGCCAACGCCAGTGTTCTTCTCGACGATCCGGTAGGGGATGCCCGCCTGCTTGAGCTGGATCGCGGCATTGAGCCCGCCGAGCCCCGCGCCAATGATGGTGACGGTAAAGTTCTTCAGCGCATCCGGATCGGGCGTCTCGCGCCATTTCAGCGAGCGCACAGCGGGATCGAGAGCCAGCTCCTCGATATAGAGGCCGATGTCCTCTTCCGGGATCTCATCCCCTCCAGCAAGGCACAGGCTGACGGGCAGGCGGTCTACCGGACCGATATCGATCGGCCCCGCTCCCGAATCGCGATACGACTTGAGGAAATCGGCGGCCTTGCGCCGCAGCATCGCAACGTCTTCTTCGCGCGCGGGCATATGCGCTTCGCCGAAGCCTGCCATGACGGTCTTGATTTCGATGTCCCTGACCTCGGGATCGCCGGTCAGCTGGTACAGCAGGCCCCGCAGGATCATCGGGTTTGCGTATAGCAGCGCATCCTCGATGACTGCGTCGTTTGCTTCGAGCAATTCACTCCGCACGCCGGTGCCTGCGGAAGCATCCTTCGCAATCGTCGCCATGTCCAGGCCTCCTCTCCGGAGTTCCCGCCCGCTGGCCAGCCTGTTCATCTTCAAGGAACCGGCGCGCGAGTCTCCTTGCTGCACGAGGGATGGGCAATACTAACCTTGCTGTCAATCCGCCATGTCGGCAGGCGAGGCTCCCGCCGCATGGCCAAGAGGCTTTCCTGCTTGGCGCCGGACTCTCAGACGACGATACCGGCCTGTTTCAGCCGTTCGATCTCGGCGTCGTCGCAACCAAGCTGCCCCAGGATTTCCGCTGTGTGTTGGCCGAAGTCGGGAGCCGGGCGTGGCTCGCCCGCGTCCTCGTCGAACATCACCGCAGGCGCCGGAAGTTCGAGGCCGCCACCGGGATAGTCGACGTAACGCATATAGCCGTTGGCGACGATCTGCGGGTCTTTCGGCATTTCCTCTGGCGTCTGGATCATGGTCCAGGCGCCACGGGCTTCGGCTAGCGCCTCCTTCCACTCCTCCAGCGCACGCGAGGCGAACACGTCCTCGAGAATTCCGATCAGCTCCAGCGAATTGGCCGAGCGAGGGCCGCGTTCCGCGAAGCGCGGGTCGGTGCCGAGTTCTGGACGACCGATCCGCTGGCACAGGTCCACAAAGTCACGATTGTCGTCGGTGAGGAACAGAAAATAGAGGAATCGATGGTCGCTGGTCTGGTACATCACGCGCGTCGCGGAGATGAATTCCGGCGGCATGTTCGGCGGGAATGGCGGCCTTTCGACCTTGTGCGGTTCGGGCCGCGGCGGGCTGGGCATCGCACCCATGATCGCCAGGCCGTTGAACCAGACCGCCGTGCCCAGCAGCGAGGCATCGACAATCTTTGGCTCTCCTCCGCGCGCCCGATTGAGCAGCGCCGCACAAATGCCGCCGGCGAAGACCAGGCCGGACATGCCGTCGCCATGCCCGATCATGCCTTGCATCGGCCATTCGAGGCCGGTCATGTCCATCGACGTCTGGTTGAGCGAACCCCGGCTCCACCAGCTGAGCGCGTCATAGCCGGGCCGGTCCTTGTCAGGACCCAGCGGCCCGTGGCCGCTGCCGCGCGCATAGACGATGCTCGGGTTGATCTTGCGAATATCCTCAACATCGATGCCGAGCTTGCGGCGCGTCGGCGCGAGGTAGCTGGTAAGGAAGACGTCGGCATCCTCGACCATGCGGTAGAGCAGGTCCCTGCCCTCATCGGTCGAAAGGTCGATGGCGAT
Organism: uncultured Novosphingobium sp.; assembly: GCA_964409895.1. Classification (GTDB taxonomy): domain Bacteria; phylum Pseudomonadota; class Alphaproteobacteria; order Sphingomonadales; family Sphingomonadaceae; genus Novosphingobium. The sequence goes on along the minus strand of CAYPFE010000240.1, from coordinate 1,671 downwards.
CGAGCGCTTGCCGCGGCTGTAATGCTTGAACTGGATGCTGCCCCCGCCCGGTTCGAGCGTGCCGCCCATCGTGCGCATGGGATCGGGCTGGTTGGTGCTTTCGACCTTGATGACGTCCGCGCCCCAATGCGCCAGCACGCCGCCCGCCGACGGGACGAATGCCCAGGCGGTCACGTCGACGACCTTGATACCTTCGAGTATGTTCATGTCTCTCTCCCAAGATTGGCTTTGCCGCGACAATTCAGGCAAGCCGCCCGCCGTGCAAGGAGAATCTCCTGCGTCGGACCGGCCGACCCGTTGAATCGCAGGCGGTAACAGCAGGGCCCAGCAAATCCGGCACCATCGGTCACCAACCTGAAATTAACCGCTTTTTCAAATGCTCCTGCTAGTTCGCCGGGATGATGGGGAACATTGTCAGGATCGTCGTTCTGTGGTGCGCGGGCGCACTGGCGCTGGCGTGCCAGCCGGCGTTGGCGCATTCCGTCCCTGCGCAGGGTTCGACCTGCTTTGCTTCTGCCGACCTGAGCACCGGTTACACACAGCTTGCGAGACAGCCATCCCGCTGGAATTGCGACGAAACCGCCGCATCTATCGCGTCGCCGCGAAGCCTGATCCGTTTCGACTTGCCGGAATCCAGCGATACCGCACCGGATGCACTCGTCACCAGATTGACCCGGTTTGACGGCATGCGGCTAACGGCCATCGGGGCTGGCGGCACCACCGCGAGCCGCATCGTCGCACCGGACGACGTAGAGTTCGCAACGAGCGACTGGCTGATGCGGATCCCCTTGCCCAGCCTGAAGGCGCCCATGCAGACGGTCATCGTCGAGGTCGACGGCGCGCGGCATCTCGGCATGCTCACCGACGCACGTCTGACTGCCGGCCCGGCCGATACCGGCGCCTCGCTCAGGCTCGAACTGCTGATTGCCGGGCTGTGCGGCATGCTGATGATGCCGCTGATCTTCAATTTCGCCTTTTACCGCGTGCTGCGTGAGAAATTCGTTCTGTGGCATGCCGCCGCCGTGGTGTGCATGCTGGCGCATACCTTTGCGGCAAGCGGCGTCATCAATCGCTTCTTCGATCTGTCGATGCTGCAGCTGAGCATGATCTCGGTCTACAGCTGGGCAGGAGGCATCGTCTTCGCCGGCCTGTTCATCGCCGACCTGGTCGAGCCGGAGACGCTTGAACCGGTCCAGAAGCGCCTGCTTCGCCTGCTGGCGCTGTGGGTGCCGACATGGTCGACCTTCTACCTGTTCGCGAACGGCATATTCAGGGAATGGTCCGGGCCGGTCTATTTCGCGTCCTTCCTGCCGGTCATCGTCATCTTGATCTGGATCTTGGCCACCGGATGGAGACGCAACAGCCGGGCCATGTCTTTCCAGATAGCGGCATGGTCACCGCTGATGGTGACGGGATTGATCCGGATCGTTTCGTCTTTGGGGATTTTCGGCACACCCTTGGAAATGCAGCTGGAACAGCATTTCTCCATCGCGCTCGAAATCATCATTACCTCGCTGGGCGTGGCGGACCGGTTCCTGATCATCCGCCGCCAAAGGGACAATGCGCTGGCCCAGACCAGGGCGCTGGAGGTCATCGCAGAGCGCGACCCGCTGACCGGGCTCTACAACCGCCATGGCATCGAGGAACGCTTCGCAGACTTGTACGAAACCG
>CAYPFE010000239.1:0-5373 GCA_964409895.1 uncultured Novosphingobium sp. | reverse complement strand
AGCTCATGCGCTCGCCATAGGCGATCATCGTGATCGCCGACTGGATCACCTCGACCGGGTCGCGATAGGTGATCGCCATGGTCGCGTCAGGGAACACCCGCTTGATGACGCCCAGCTGTTCGAGGTGCTGCGGGCACTTGGTAACCCAGCGCTTGCGCGGCAGGCCGGCCTGCACGTCGCGCCACTGCAGGATCTTGCAGACTGTTTTCATATATTCGTAGTGCGGCGTCTGGTCGTGCGAGAGATAGTGGTCGCGGAACTTCGGCGCGCGGGCGATCCACTCGAAATTGTAGCTGGCGAAGTCCGGGCCCTGCAGCTCGATATCTTCGTGGAAGTGGTCGGGCTCCATCGGGTGCATGGCGGCCGACAGGGGCGACGAGGCCTTCTGCATCTCCCACTTCTCGGCGGTGCGGACGTAGCGCGGGTCCTGCCCGTCCTCGCGCGGCGGTTCCAGCGGGTTGGGCAGCGGTTCGTAGCATTCCCACAGCGGGTTGGAGCGTAGCCGCGTATCGGCGCCGAGGAGGTTGAGCAGATGCGCCGTGCCCGAACGCGGCATGCCGGCGACGATGATCGGTCGCTCGATCACCTCGTCGTGAATTTCGGGGTGCTTCGTCAGGTAATCCTGGATCAGCAGGCGGTTGGAGGCATAGCGCACCGCGTATGAGAACAGGAAGTGCCGCTTCGCTTCATAGGCGCGGCGATCGCCGTTCCACTCGTCGATGAGCAGCTGCAAGCGCTCGTGGAAGTCTTCCGGCCCGAAATCGGAAAGGCCGGTGTGCTGGCGCGCGCCTTCGCGCACCGCGTCCTTGGTGATCGTGAGCGGGTGTTTTTGGGCCATTTCGATGGCCTGGCGCTGGCCTTCGGTCAGCTGCGGATCGAGCAGATCTGTGATATCGATTTTCTCGGCCATTCGGGTCCTCTTGCGGGTTTTGGTCGTTTTCAGAACGAAATGCAGACCTTCTGCGCCTCGTTCGGGTTGGCGGCGAGGCGGATCGCGTCCTCGATCTCTTCGACATTGAAGGTATGGGTGACGAGCGACGACAGGTCGCGGCTGCCAGAGCGCATCATCTCGAGGATTTCCGGCCACAACTCTTCGGTCGCGCCGCTGCCGCAGCCATGGATGTGCCAGTTGTTGAACGCGACTTCGGTAAAGTTGAGCGATGCCGGTTCCTTGTGCACGCCAACGATGGACAGTTCTGCCTGTGGCGGCGCCAGCATGGCGAAGTCACCGATAATCGAGGGCACGCCGACGCAATCGATGTAGAGCCGCGCGCCGCATTTCTCGTTTGGGTAGCCGCGCTGGGTGCCAAACAGGGCCTTGGCCTTTTCCGCCAGGTCCTCGCTCCCGGCGTTGCAGGTCTCGAAACCCATGCGGCGCGCGTTTTCCAGCCGGTATTCTGAGAAATCGACGACCATCACCTTGCTGCAGCCGTACCAGTCAAGCATAACCGCACTAGTCATACCGATGATACCGGCGCCGAACACGATGGCGCCGTCGCCTTGTCGTGGGTTCAGCACCTTCACCCCGCGCGTACCGATGACGAAGGGTTCGAACAGCACGGAAGTCTGCAGCGGCAGGTCCTTGTCGATCGGTAGCAGGCTGTATCCCACCTCGCATTTCGGGATGCGCAGGTAATTGGAGAAGGCTCCGGCGGCGGAGACCCGACGCATGTCGCGGAATGCCTTGTCGGTGTTGACGAAGACCCGGTCGCCGACGCTCAGCCCTTTCACATCCTTGCCCAGTTCCACCACTTCGGCGATGCCCTCATGACCGAATTCCTCGTCGATCCAGATGCGGCTTTCGGGGCCGTGCTTGGTGAAGGCGAAGATGTCGGAGCCGCAGATGCCGGTCAGCAGGTTCCTGACGATGGCCTCGTCGTCACCGCATTCGGGGTAGGGCAGGTCGACGACATCGACCTTGCCGGGGCCGCGGAAGATTGCCGCCTTGTACGTTTCAGGTTTTGTCATGGTATCCTCCCTCAGGCCGCTTCCAGTGCAGTCACGGGCTCCTCGCCGACCAGCGTGGTGCGGCGCATCAACCGCTTGCTGTCATAGGGATACCAGTCCGCCCGGTGCATCGCGCCGGTGTTGTCGAAGATCAGGAAGTCGCCTTCGCTCCATTTGTGGCGGTAGACATACTCATCGTGCGTCGCCCATTCGAGCAGCCGGCACAACAGCATGTTGCCTTCGGCGAGCTCCATGTCCTCGACATAGTGGCAGGTGTTACCCAGCAGCAGCGAGGGGCGGCCGTGCCGGTGATGCCAGACCAGCGGATGGGTGCGTTTAGGGTGGGATTGCCAGCGGGTCAGTTCCGCCACACTCGGATTGGGCGTGATGTACCGCTGCGAGGCCTCAAGCGCATGGCGAACGCGGATGTGATCGATTGCGCGCTTTTCCTTTTCGGGCAGGTCGGCGTAGGCGGCATAGGTGTTGGCGACCAGCGTGTCTCCGCCTTCGCCCTCTCCCGGCATGGTCCGCACCGAAAGCATCGTCGCCTTGGCGGGGATCGGATCGCCAGCGCCGTCGATATGCCAGTAGAAGGCGCCACGCGTGTAATCGGCGACGGGGTTGATCTCCGGGTCCATCGAGATGTTCTGCAGTTCCTTGTCGCCGCCGACGAGGAACACCTCGCCGATGGTGCGGGCGAACTGCAGCTGCTCCTCGTCGTCGAGATGCATACCGGGAAACACCAGCGCGCTGCGCTCGACCAGCAGGTCCTGGATTTCCGCCGCGTATTTTCCGCTCAGGAAATCCTTGCGGTCGATGGTGACGGTGGCGCCGACCTTGGGTTTGGCGTTTTCGACCTTCATTGAAGTGTCTCCGGATGAGTCTCTTGCGAAATGCTGTGCGGCCCGCAAGGCGGTTTGGCAAGTGAGAGCGCGATGGATTGAAGGCGGCTGGCCTGCTAGCGATGCGATTCGCCGATTTGGAGAGGAATGGAATGAGCGAAGACGTGAAGTCCTGGATCGACCGGGCGAAAATAATCGATTGCGTGGCCCGCCTCGCGCGAGGGGAGGACCGGCGCAATGCCGATCTCATCCGCTCCTGCTGGTGGCCCGACGCCACATATGACTACGGCGTGCAGAGCGGCGATTTCGCTTCCTACCTCGCCTGGGTCGTGCCCGGAGCGGACGCGATCAAGGACACCCAGCATGTGCTTGGCCAGACGTATATCGAATGGGACAGCGGCAAGGCCCGCGCTGAAACCCATGTCGTCTCCTACCACCGCGTCGACATGGGCGCGGGCGACCAGGATACATGCATCGGCGGGCGCTATCTCGACACCATGGAGGAACGCGACGGCGAGTGGCGTATCGCCAGCCGCATCATGCTCTACGACTGGTACTCCGAATGGGGCGACGCCATCGACTGGGCCAAGGGCGTGATGGGCATTCCCTTGACCGCCGATCACTTCTCGGGCCGCGCAAATGGCGATTACAGCGAGAAATTCTTCGGAAAGGCCGGATCATGAGCGCACCGCTGGCAGGCAAGATTGCCGTCGTCACCGGCGCCAGCAGGGGGATCGGCAAGGGCATCGCGCTGGTTCTCGCCGAGCAGGGCGCGACCGTTTACGTGACGGGCCGCACTGTCAATCCGGGAGAGTATTACCTGCCCGGCACCGTCGGCGAGACCGCCGCACAATGCACCGAGCGGGGCGCGGAAAGCGGCGGCAAGGGTGTTGCCGTTGCCTGCGATCACGGCAATGACGAGCAGGTCGCCGCCCTGTTCGAGCAGGTGAAGCGCGACGAGGGCCGGCTCGACATTCTCGTCAACAATGCCTTCCAGCTGTCCGACGACCTGATCGTGCCCAAGCCCTTCTGGGAAAAGCCATTGTCGAACCTCGAGATGTGGCATGTCGGCGTGCGCTCCAGCTTCGTCGCGGCCTGGCATGCAGCACGGATCATGGCGCCGCAGGGCTCCGGCCTCATCGTCGCTATTTCCGGCTATGTCGGGGTGACCTTCACCTTCGGCACCGTGTTCGGCACCGCCAAGACTGCGGTGGACCGCATGGCACGCGATTTCGCGATCGAGTTGGAGCCGCACAACGTCGCCTCGATCTCGCTGTGGCAGGGTCTGACGCTGACCGAGAAGGCTCATTACAACCTCGAGAAGTCAAAGGCGGACATGACCGAATCGATCACCAGCATGCAAGGATCGTCGGTCGAGCATCCCGGACGGTTGATCGCCGCCATGGCCGCGGATTCGGATATCATGGACCGCTCCGGCGCGACCTACATCACCGCCGAACTCGCCGAGGAATACGGGGTTACCGATATCGACGGGACGGTGATCCCCTCGGCACGCGGCTCGCGCGGCGGACCGCTTTGGAAACCGATCAGGGAGGTGGATTACCGTGGCCAGTGAACGCGACGAAAGATTGGAGCGCCTGCTAGACAAGCAGGACATCATCGACTGCCTGAGCCGGATGTGCCGCGCGGCCGACCGCTGCGACAGGGACCTCTTCCTCTCGGGCATGCACAGCGACTGCATCACTTCGGCGGGGCCATTCGTTGGCGGGCCGGAAGACCTTTACGACTGGTCCGAGGTGCTGCAGAAGGACGCCTATACCGCGACCTTCCACCAGATCCTCAACAACACCTTCGATTTCGACGGCAATACGGCCCATGTCGAAACCTACTACTTCTTCGTCGGCTGCATGGGTGAGAACAACATTCTTGTGGGCGGGCGCTATGTCGATCGTTTTGAGAAGCGCGACGGGGTGTGGGGCATGGTGATGCGCAACAACTATGTCGAATGGACCAGCACGGTCCCGGCGATGGGAAGTCCCTTGGGAGAGATTCCCGACCTGGCGGTCAACGGCCTGCCGGCACGCGACACCAGCGATCCATCCTACCAGCGCCCGCTCGTCAACAAGCGCGCGCTCAATAGTCCCTGAGGGAGAGGGCCATGGGTAATCTTACCGGCAAGGTCGCCGTCGTCACCGGATCGAGCAGGGGCGTCGGCAAGGGTATCGCGCTGGCGCTCGCCGAGCAGGGGGCGACGGTCTACGTCACCGGCCGCACGGTGGAAGAGGGCAGCGCACCGCTGCCCGGCACCGTCGGCGCAACGGCGGCGGAATGCGATGCGCGCGGCGGCAAGGGTATTGCCGTGCAGGTCGACCTTGAGAACGATGACGAGATTGCCGCGCTGTTCCAGCAGGTAAAGCGCGAGCAGGGCCGGCTCGACCTCCTCGTCAACAACGCCATCTGGCTGCCGGACGACCTTACCAGCCCGGGCGGATTCTGGGAAAAGCCGATGGAGAACTGGCAGATGTTCGACGTCGGCCTACGCGCCGCCTTCGTTTGCGCCTGGCATGCGGCTCAGATCATGGTGCCGCAGAAGTCGGGCCTGATCGTGGGTATCTCGGGCTTC
>CAYPFE010000238.1:0-5391 GCA_964409895.1 uncultured Novosphingobium sp. | reverse complement strand
ACCCGGGCGCAGAAGGTCGACGGCGGCTATCGCGTCAACGGCGAGAAGATCTGGATCACCAACGCGCATGTCGCAGACCGCATGCTGCTGATCGCTCGCACCACGCCGCTGGAAGAAGTGAAGAAGAAGACCGAGGGGCTGACGCTGTTCTACTGCAAGATGGACCGCGAGGCGATCGAGCATCGCATCATCCCGAAGATGGGCCGCCACGCGGTAGGCTCCAACATGCTGTTCATTTCCGACCTGTTCATTCCCGAGAAAGACCGCATCGGCGAGGAAGGGCAGGGCTTCCGCATCCTGCTCAAGGGTCTCAATCCCGAGCGTATTCTGCTCGGCGCTGAGGCCACCGGTCTGGGCCGGGCGGCAATCAATCGTGCTTCGAAATACGCGCAGGAACGCGTCGTCTTTGGACGGCCGATCGGCCAGAACCAGGGTATCCAGCACCCGCTCGCCAAGGCCTGGATGCAAGTCGAAGCCGCCAGCCTGATGGCCTTCAAGGCCGCCACCCTGTTCGACAAGGGCGAGGAATGCGGGGTCGAGGCCAATTCCGCGAAATACCTCGCTGCCGAAGCGGGATTCGAGGCCTGCCAGACGGCGGTGATGAGCATGGGCGGCATGGGCTATGCGCAGGAATATCATGTCGAGCGCTACCTGCGCGAAGTCCTGATCCCCCGCATCGCGCCGGTCAGCCCGCACCAGATCATGAACTTCATCGCCGAAAAGGTGCTGGAACTGCCGCGGAGCTATTGACTGTTTTTCCCCTCTCCCTCGATGGGAGAGGGATACGCAGGCTTGCGCTCGCGCATGCGAGTGCTAGCCGGAGTTGGGCGAGGGTGACAGCGTCGGCGGCCTGCCGCAAACGGCCCACACCCTCATCCAACCGCGTCTAGGCGCTTGCAGCGCCAAGACTTCGTATCCTTCTCCCATTGAGGGAGAAGGGGCCAAAAAGGACCGAGACGAATGCCTACCACCCACCAACCCATCGCCGCCCGATCCTGGCTGTTCGCGCCGGGCGACAGCGAGAAGAAGATGACCAAGGCGATGGAGGGCAGCGCCGACATCGTGCTGATCGATCTGGAAGACGCGGTCGCGCCCGACGCCAAGGCAACGACGCGCCCGATGGTGCATGATTTCATCAAGGCCAACCCTGAACAGCGCCACCGGCTGTGGGTGCGCATCAACCCGTTTGACGGGCCCTATACGCTGGCCGACCTCGCCGCGATCATGCCGGCGAACCCGGGCGGCATCATGTTGCCCAAGGTCTATGGCCGCGCCGATGTCGAGAAGCTCGACCATTGCCTCTCCGCGCTGGAAGTCGCGAACGGCATTGAGGAGGGCTCGACCCCGGTGATCGTGCTCATCACCGAGACCGCCGAAGCGATGTTCCACACCGGCGACTACAAGGGCGCTCCGCGCGTCGTTGCGCTGACCTGGGGCGCGGAAGACCTTGCCGATTCCATCGGGGCCTCGTCCAACAAGAATGAGGATGGTTCCTATTCCTTCACCTATGAGCTGGCCCGCAGCCTGACGGTGCTGGGAGCGGCGACCGCCGGGGTGACGCCCATCGAAACCATCTCCGCCGATTTCCGCGATCTCGACGCCCTGCGCCGCCGTGCCGAAGGCGTGCGCCGCGGCGGCTATCGCGGCATGCTGGCGATTCACCCTGCACAGGTCGATGTCATCAATGAGGCCTTTACCCCGACCGAGGAAGAGATCGCCGAGGCGCAGGAGATCGTCGACATCTTCGCCGCCAATCCCGGCGTCGGTGCGATCGGCTGGAAGGGCGGCATGCTTGACAGGCCTTACCTGGCTCGCGCGGAAAGGCTGCTGCGGCAGGCGGGGCGGCTGTGAGGGACCGGACGGCTCCGACCCTCTCCCCGTTCGGGGAGAGGATACGAAGGCCTGGCAACTTGTTGCCTGGCCGTAGTTGGAGAGGGGATTGCGTCCTTCGCAGGTTGCAGGCCCCTCTCCAAGCTTCGCTAGCTCCTGCGGATCAAGCTGCGCTATCCTCTCCCCGCACGGGGAGAGGGCTGGGGGGCACGCGATGACTGTCACGGTTAAGCCCGAAGACCTCGAACTCGCACGCCATATCAGGCGCGGCGACCGCATCGTCATAGGTCAGGCCTGCGGCGAGCCCTCGACGCTGATAGAGGCGCTGATCGCTCAGGGACGCGACATCGGCGATCTGTCCGCCTTTGTCGCCAGCAGCTTCTCGGGCATATTCCAGCCGGAATGCGCTGAAAGTTTCCAGCTGTCCGCGATGGGAGCGATCGGGCAACTGAGGGTCATGACCAAAGCGAACGCGCTGCAGGTGATCCCCTGCCATGTCGGCCAGGTCGGCCCATTGATCGATCAGGGCGTGATCGGCTGCGATGTCGCGCTGCTGCAGCTGAGTTCGGCCGATGCAGACGGCAATCACAGTTTCGGCCTGATCAGCGATCACACCAGTGCGATGGCTGCCAAGGCGCGCGTGGTGATTGCCGAGGTCAACGAGCAGGTGCCGTACACCATCGGCGAGACCATCCATGTCAGTGAACTCGATGTCATCGTGCCGGTATCGCGCGCGCCGGTCGAAGTCGCGCCTGCGAAGATATCCGGGACCGACGAGGCGATCGCGCGGCATTGCGCGGAATTCATCGGCGACGGTTCGGTGATCCAGACTGGTGTCGGCGCGGTGCCTGATGCGATCCTGCGCTTGCTCATCGATCGTAAGGACCTTGGCGTCCATTCCGGCATGCTCGGCGACGGGCTGGTCGATCTGGTCGAGGCGGGCGTCGTCACCAATGCGCGCAAGGAGATCGACAAGGGCGTTTCGATCAATGGCGCGCTCATCGGCACGAAGCGGCTGTACGACTGGGCGCACCGCAACAAGGCGATGCGCATGTGCGCGACTTCCTACACCCATGACGCGGGTGTGATGGCGAAGCTCTCGCGGCTCGTTACCATCAACTCGGCGATGGAAGTGGACCTGACCGGACAGGTCAATGCCGAGGCGAGCGGGTCTGCCTATCTTGGCGGTACCGGTGGGCAGGTCGATTTTGTTCGTGCTGGCGTGCGCTCGCCCGGCGGCCATTCGATCATCGCGCTCGGCTCGACCGCGAAGGGCGGGACGATCTCCAAGATCGTGACCGCGCTCAACGGCCCGGTCACCACCGCGCGCACCGAGGCGGATGTGATCGTCACCGAATTTGGCGCAGCCGAACTGCGTGGCCAGACTCTCGCCGAACGCGCGCGGCGCATGGTCGCCATCGCACACCCGGACTTCCGCGAGGAACTGGATCGCGTGGCGCATGCGATTGCCAAGAGGGGTTTCTGACATGTCCGACGCTGTCCTATATGATGCCCGCCCCGACGGCATCACCATCATCACCATCAACCGTCCCGAGCAGCGCAATTGCCTTAGCCGCGAAGTGCGCGAGGGGCTGTTCGCGGCCTGGGAGCGCTTCGAGACGGACGATGGCGCGCGCATCGCCATCCTCACCGGTGCGGGCGAAAAGGCGTTCTGTGCGGGCGGCGATCTCAAGGAGATGGTCGAGACCGGCATGGCGGTGCCGGCGCGCGACTTCATCCCGCTGCCCTACGACAATCTCGAACTGACCAAGCCGACCATCGCTGCGGTCAACGGCTTCGCCTTCGCCGGTGGCTGGGCGCTGGCGCAGTGCTGCGACCTGTGCGTGGCGAGCACCAATGCGAAGTTCGCGATTACCGAGGTCAAGGTCGGACGCGGCAGCCCCTGGGCGGCGCCGCTGATCCACATGATCCCGCAGCGCATCTTCATGGAGGTCGTTCTGACCGGCAAGCCGATCACGGCGGAACGCGCCTACGAGATCGGCCTCGTCAACCGGCTGGTCGAACAGGCCGAGCTGATGGATGCGGCGATCGCGCTCGCCCATGAGGTGCTCGAAGGCGCGCCGCTCTCGGTCAAGGCGGCGCGCGAGACGGTGATGCTTGCAACCGAGATGGGCCGGGGCGCCGCCCTCCAGGCCGCGCGCGCCGCGCACGAGCTTGCCTACAACAGCCAGGACGCGCAGGAAGGCCCGCGCGCCTTCGCCGAAAAGCGCAAGCCCGAGTGGAAGGGGCGTTAGGGAAGCGCCCTTGCCGCTATTCGGCCGCGACCGTCTCCACGGTGTCGATCCGCATGCCCTGCATCGAGCCTTCCTGCCGCCAGTCCTCCAGCAGCTCCTGGAAATTGTTCCAGCCGAGACCCCAGCCGCGGAACAGGAACCACTTGGCTTCCTTCTCGCCTTCGTTGGTGAAGTAGCTGGGCGGGCAGCTTTCGAGGATGTTCGAAAGGTCCAGTTCGACTTCGCGGAAGCGCTTGAGGTAGGCGTCCTGGCCTTCCTGGGTCGGTTCCACCGCAGCATAGCCGCGCTTGAGCGATTCCGAGATGATGTGTGCGGCGTGATAGCCCTGCTTGGAGAACATTTCCGTGGTAGTGCCGTTGAGGCCGCCCTGGACATAGCCGGTGTAGAACATGTTCGGGAAGTTGTGGGCCATCATCCCGTGCAGCGTCAGCGGGCCGTCCGACCAGTAGTCGTAGATCGACACGCCGTTGCGGCCGTTGACTTCGTCGATGCCCCAGCGGGCCTTCAGCTCGCTGGTAACCTCGTAACCCGAAGCGAAGATCATGCAGTCGATTTCGTATTCCTCGCCCTTGTGGACGAAGCCCTTCTCGGTCATCGCTTCAAGCCCGGCTGTATCAGACACGTCGATCAGATGGACGTGCGGCAGGTTGAACGTCGGGTAGTATTCGTTGTTCGAAACCGGACGCTTGCACATGAAGTTGTAGTAGGGCTTCAGCGCTTCGGCGGTTTCGGGATCCTCGACAATGTCGGACACGCGCTTGCGCAGGCGTTCCATGACGCGGAAGTCCATCTCCTCGCGAAGGCGAGGGTAGTCCGCCATCGAAATCGGTTCGTCGCTGCCGCTTGCTGCGCGTTCGGCCTCGAGGTTGCGGTTGATCTCGGTCCAGATGTCCTCGATCAGGTCCGGCTCGCCCGGCGCGAGTATCTCGTTGGCGGCATGGAGGAAGTTCAGGCGGCGCCTTGCCTGCCAGCCAGGGGTGAGCGACTTCACCCACTCAGGGTCGGTCGGCAGGTTGCGGCGTACGTCGACACCCGATGGCGTGCGCTGGATGACGTAAAGTTCCTTGCAGTACTTGCCGAGATAGGGAACGGCCTGGATCGACGTCGCGCCGGTGCCGAGAATGGCGACACGCTTGTCCTTGAGCTTGTCGAGCACCGGGTTGCGCCATTCGCCGCCGGTATAGTCATAGTCCCAGCGGCTGGTGTGGAAGACCTTGCCCTTGAAGCTCTCGACGCCTGCGATCGAGGGCAGCTTGGGTGTGCTCAGCACGCCGTTGCCCATGATCACGAAGCGCGCCTTGATCTC
>CAYPFE010000237.1:2743-5394 GCA_964409895.1 uncultured Novosphingobium sp. | reverse complement strand
AAGCCAAGGGACGAATTCGAGGCCTACGTCGAAGGCACAGTCGCCAACCTCAACCGCTGGCGCGTCCAGGGTGTGGTGAACCTGCCGGTCAGCGACACATTCCGCATTCGCCTCGGTGTCGATCGCCACAAGCGCGATGGCTACATCAAGAACGTCGGTCTCAGCGCCCAACATGATGACGACATGGGCAGCATCGACATCACCGCATTCCGCGCGAGTGCGGTGTGGGACATCACCGAAACTATCGAGAACTACACGATCTTCCAATATTCGGAGTCCAAGAGCAGCGGCGCCATCCCGCTGATCAAGAGCAACCTCTCGTCCGGCGCCTTCCTGGGACGCGTGCAGGCTCAACAAGCCGTCGAGGCGAGCACCGGCAACTGGTGGACCGGCACCAACGCCAACCCGTTCGGCGAAGCCTACAATGAGGAAATGCGGATCATCAACCGCACGACCATTGAGCTGAACGACAACATCACGCTGACCAACATTTTTGGCTATGCGGAGTTTAAGGGCAACAATGCGGTCGATGCCTTTGGCTTCAATGCGCCGGTGGCAACCCCTGCCACCAACCCGACCAGTTTCTTCTCCTTCGTTCCGATCTATTCGAACCCGGATTACGGCCTGACCGCCAACCAGCGTTCGATCGTCGAGGAATTGCGTCTCAGCGGCGACAGCGGCCGGCTCAGGTGGCAGATGGGGCTCTATTATGAAAAGAGCAGCCCGATGGGCTTCACCGGCACGCTGACATCCTCTCTCAATAGCTGCCTCAACATCCAGCAGTTCAACTGCGGCACCGGCCGGCCGGGCGGTATCCAGTCGATCAAGGTCTGGAACACCAGCTATGGTATCTATGGCCAGGCGACCTACGAGATTTCCGACCAGTTCTCGGTCACAGGGGGCCTGCGCTACACCGAGGACAAGACCAGGGCGGACTGGTCGCTCGGTTCGATCAACTTCGCAGCGCCGCAGACCTACAGCTGCCAGTTCCCGCATCCGACCGACAGCGGCATTGCGTTCCCGAATACTGCGGAAAACAGAGCAACCAGGTGCCGCAACCAAGCCTCCACCAAGACCAGTGCGCCAACCTGGACGCTCGTCCTGGAGTACCGGCCGAATACCGACATGATGTTCTATGCCAAGTGGTTGCGCGGCTACCGTCAAGGCGGCATTTCGCCGGCGACCGGCGTTCTTCAATTGGTCACATATGGCGAAGAAACGGTCGATACCTTCGAAATCGGCGCTAAGACGAGCTGGGATGGCGCTGTGCGAGGCACCTTCAACGTCGCCGCGTTCTACAATGACTTCCGCGGCCAACAGATCCAGATCGGCTTCAACAACGCAAGCCGGACTATCCAGTCGACGATCATTGACAATGCAGACAAGTCTTACATGTACGGTCTCGAAGCGGACCTGATGATCGAGCCTGCGGAATGGGTACGTCTCGAAGCTTCCTATTCCTACAACAAGACCAAACTCAAAAAGGTCACTCCCCTCGATCTTGACTCGATCCCCGGAGTCGCCCCTCTGGGTTTGATCCCGCGCACGCTTCAGACAGGCGGGCCAATTCCGCTTGCAGTGCCGCATGCGTTCAACGCCACGCTGAGCTTCAAGCTGCCAGTGCCGGAATCGGCGGGGGATGTCTCGCTCAGCGGCACCTTAGTGCATATGTCATCCTTCCGCGCGGTCGCGGATGCAATTCCGGGCTCCAACACAGGCGTCCTGCCCAAGCGGACCTTCGGCAATGTCAACCTGACCTGGAAGGACGTCGGCGGCGGGCCAGTCGATGTCGTCTTCTCGGTGACCAACGTCACCAACGAGAAGATATTCACGCATGTCAACGATCAGACGGGCCTTGGTCTCGTCGCTTATTCGGTCGACGAACCGCGCCAGTACATGATGCGCGTCAAGTATCGCTTGGGCCGCTTAGCGAACTAAGGCAGCCTCACGCAAACAACGCAAAATTGGGCGCCGGTGGCAACACCGGCGCCTCTTTTTTGGTACCTGCGCATCACTCGGCATGGGTCGGTGCGAAAAACCCGTTGTGCTCCCCTACCCAATTGTGGTGTGGACTCCTGGCAAGCCAACACGCGCCGGGAGAGAGCCCCAGATGAATTTCGACCTCAACGACGACCAGCAGATGCTGCGTGACACTTTCGCGCGGTTTCTCGACGAACATTCCAGCATGGCCCGCGTACGCAAGGCCGCCGAAGCCGGTGGCCGCGACGATGCGCTGTGGCAGGGTCTGGCCGAACTCGGCACATTCTCGATGCGGGTTGCCGAGGACGACGGCGGGCTGGGCATGGGCACCCAAGATGCAGCGCTCGTCATGGAAGAAGCCGGGCGTACGCTGGCCACCGGACCGATCGCTGAGACCATCCTCGCCGCCCCGCTGCTCGCCCGCTTCGGCAGCGATGCCGTCGAGGATGTGATTTCGGGTGCGAAGCTCGTGACACTGGCTCACCGCGACATCGCCGCGCAGCCGGTGCAGTGGCTCGCGGGCGGCGCGCATGCCGACCTTGTGCTGGCGCGCAAGGGTGACGACCTTGTATTGGTCTCGCTGGAGGACAAGGACCGCAAGCCGGAGGAAACGCTTGCCGACAACGGCGTCGGCGAAGTCGACCTCTCTGTCGCCCCGCAAACCGTGCTCG
>CAYPFE010000237.1:0-2733 GCA_964409895.1 uncultured Novosphingobium sp. | reverse complement strand
CAATAGAAGCCGCAAGAGATACATGAATTCTGTGCCTTCGCTGCCGCGCTGGAGGAATGGAAGCTGCTCACCGCCGCCGCTCTCAACGGGCTTGGCCGCGAGGCGGTGAAACTCGCCGCCGCCTATGCCTGCGAGCGCAAGGCCTTCGGCGTCGAGATCGGCACTTTCCAGGCGCTGTCCCACCCGCTCGCCAATTTCATCACCGAGATCGAGGGCGGCAAGTTCTTCACGTGGAAAGTCATCCACGCTATCGGCACCGGTGATGTGACTGCCGCCGCGCAGGTCTCCATGGCGCTGTGGTGGAATGCCCGGCGCGCCAGCGTCGCTGCGATCCAGAGCCTGCGCACTTTCGGCGGCTATGGCCTCACCACCGAATACGACATCTATCTTTACAATTTGCGCGCCAAGGCCCTGCCGCTTGTCGCCGGCGATCCCGACCGGCTGCTCGAAGAGGCCGGCCGCAGGCTCTATGGCGGCGAAACCGCAGTGCTGCCCGACGTCGGCACGGTCTCGATCGATTTCGACCTGGGTGAGGAAGCAGCCGCCCTCGCCAAGGAAGTCGATGATTTCTTCACCGAAACGCTGACTCCAGAGCTGAAGGCGCATGCCCATCACAGCTGGGATTGCCACCATCCGGTGGTGCACAAGAAGCTCGCCCAGGCGGGCCTGCTCTATCCCGAGCTGCCACCCGAAAAAGGCGGACGCGGTGCCTCGCCCTATGCAAGCTTCGCGGCCTCGGCGATGTGGGAGAAGCACGGCTGGTCCGGCCACGCCAAGGGCACGACAATGATGGTCGCCGCCATGATCGACCGCTACGGCACAGACGTCCTAAAGAAGGAAGTGCTGGAGCCGATTCTTGCCGGTGATGTCATTTGCAGCCTTGGCTATTCGGAACCTGGATCAGGTTCGGACGTCTTTGCAGCCCAGACCAAGGCGACGCCCGATGGCAACGGCTGGCGGATCGATGGCACCAAGATGTTTACCAGCGGGGCGAACCTCTCCGACTATGTGATCATGCTCACGCGCACCAACCCGGACGTCGCAAAGCACAAAGGGCTGACTATGTTCATCGTGCCGCTGAAGTCCGAAGGCGTAGAGGTACAGCCAGTCTATACCTTTCAGGACGAGCGCACGAATATCACATTCTACGATGGCGTGAAGATCCCCGACACCTATCGCTTGGGCGAAGTCGACGGCGGCGTGCGCACGATGAGCGCGGCGCTGGCACTCGAACATGGCGGCGGCTTCTCGCAATCGCAGATGGCGATGATCCATGCGGCCGAGGAGCTGTGCCGCGAGATCGACTGCGGTTCCAGCAAGCTGATCGACGACCCGCTCGCCCAGCTGCGGCTCGCGCGCGCCTGGACACATGCCCATGTTTCGGAAATGCTGGGGCTGCGCTCGATTTGGGCGGCAGAGAACCATATCGACATTCCCGCCGTCGGACCGATGGCGAAGATGTTCTCGACCGAGAAGTTCCTCGAGGACGGCAGCGACCTGCTCGATCTCACCGCGCCGCTGTCGCTCTCTAAGCGCAAGGGTGCTGCGGACACGGTCAACATGTCCTATCGTTTCGCCCACGGCTCGACGATCTGGGCAGGGACCAGCGAAGTCCACCGCAGCATGATCGCCGAACGCGCGCTCGGCCTGCCACGCAGCCGCGGCTAGGCGCAAAGGGAGAGGAACATCATGGCCGAAGCCCCACACCTGCTGACCGAAGTCACCGAAGACGGCATCCTCATCGCCACGCTCAACCGGCCGGATAAGCTCAATGCGCTGTCCGACCAGACCATGGAACTGTTCGAGCAAGCACTGCTGCGCTTTCGCGATACCGACGACATCAAGGTCATGCTGATCCGCGCAACGGGGCGCTATTTCTGCGCCGGCGCGGACCTCAAGCAGGGCAACGATGGCGGCGGCATGGGCCCAACGGCGCGCAGCATCCGCGAGAGCCACCGCGTCGACAACCGCAACATGCACCGCATCTATGACGAGATGGAGCATATCGAGAAGCCGATCGTCATCGCCCACCATGCGATGTGCGTCGGTGGCGGGCTTGAAATGAGCCTGTCCTGCGACTTTCGGCTGGCGGCGAAAAGCGCGGGCTATGCCTTTCCCGAAGGCCTGTTCGGCGTGCTGCCGGCGTCGAACGGCGTGTCCCGCCTCACGCGCATTTGCGGGCCGCACTGGGCGCGCTGGCTGATCATGGCCAACAGGCGGGCGGATGCCGACATGGCCTACACCATGGGCCTGGTCCACCGCGTCTGGCCGGACGACGAGTTCGAGGACAATGTCATGGCCTTCTGCCGCCACCTCGCCAAGCAGAACGGCGAGCAGATGGGCGGCGCCAAGGTGTCGATCGAAATGGCCCGCGAAGTCGGCCGGGCGACTGCCCGCGACGTCGAACGCATGACCAACAGCGCGCTGATGCTCAACCCGGATTATCGCGAGCGTATAGATAGTTACACCAGGAAGATCGGCGGGGGAGCAAAGCAGGAGCCTGTGGCCGAGGAACCGCACCTGCTGACGCGCGTTGAGGACGGCATCATCGTCTGCACGCTCAATCGCCCGGATAAGCTCAATGCGATGTCGAACGAGATGTTCGAGATCTTCGAAGAAGCGCTGCACCGCTTCCGCGACACCGACGAGCTCAAGGTCATGCTGATCAACGCCAACGGCCGCTATGTCACCGCCGGCGCCGACCTCAAGGGCGGCGACGCGCTGGAGCGGCCC
>CAYPFE010000236.1:0-5404 GCA_964409895.1 uncultured Novosphingobium sp. | reverse complement strand
CCGGATTGTCCATGCCGATCGCATGGCTGACACGCGCGAGCATCAGAACCGCGCCGACGATTGCGAGCCACTGCCCGCCTTTTTCGGTCAATTCGATGACGGCGAACAGGATCAGCGCCAGCGGCACGTTTTCGATGAAATTGGCCTGGGCGCGCATGCGCTGGATCAGGAATTGGTTTCCGCCGTCTCCGTGGATGATCTTTTCCTTGCCGCGGATCTGCCCAATCCGGATGCCCAGCCACAGGTTGATGATGGCTGCGGCTGCCGCCAGCGAGAGTGTTGTTTGCAGGATCATGTTCGTCTCCCTGTTTGCGTCTATCAGCATGCGCCAGACCGCGACGGCTTGCAACTCATGTAAAATAGGCTATAGGCCCGCCTTCGCCGCCGCCAGCCCTCCGGGGCAGGCTAACGGTGGCGTTTTGACAAACCCGCAGATTTTCAGGAACAGGTGCCGCAATGGCTGTCCCCAAGAGAAAAGTAAGTCCTTCGCGCAGGGGCATGCGCCGCAGCCACGACGCGCTCAAGCCCGAGGCCTATCACGAATGCCCGAATTGTGGCGAGTTGAAGCGGCCACACAATCTGTGCGGCGCCTGCGGTCACTACAATGGTCGCGAGATCATCGAGGTCGGACTCTGAGTCCGGCTGAAGCAGGGAAAACTCCATGAGCTTGCCGCGTATCGCCGTCGACGCGATGGGCGGTGATGACGGGGTGCGCGTGATGATCGAGGGCGCGGCTCTTGCCAGGCGCCGCCACGACCGCTTCAAGTTCCTGCTGGTCGGCGATGAGACCCGCATCAAGGCGGCGCTCGACAATCACCCGAACATGCGCGGCGCCTCGGAAATCCTGCGTTCGGAAGATGTCATAACGGGCGAGGAAAAGCCTAGCCAGGCACTTCGCCGGTCGAAAACGACATCGATGGGCATGGCCATACAGGCGGTTAAGTCTGGCGAGGCGGGAGCTGCAGTCAGTGCCGGCAACACCGGCGCGCTCATGGCGATCGCCAAGCTCGCCTTGCGCACCATGCCGGGTATCGACCGGCCTGCGCTTGCCGCGCTGCTGCCGACGCTTGGTGATAACGAGGTGGTCATGCTCGACCTCGGCGCCAACACCGAATGCGATGCACGCAACCTCGTGCAATTCGCGGTGATGGGTGCGGCCTATTCTCGGGTCGTTACCGGGCGCGATGCGCCGCGGGTCAGGCTGCTCAATATCGGTACCGAGGAAACAAAGGGTACGGACAGCCTCCGGGTCGCTGCCGCCGAACTCAAGGAAGCGGCCGCTTCGCTGTCGATTTCCTTCGACGGGTTCACCGAAGCCGACAAGCTTTGCCAAGGCGACGTCGATGTGGTGGTCACTGACGGATTCTCGGGAAATATCGCACTCAAATCGGTGGAGGGGACAGCGCGATTCGTCGCCGACCTGTTGAGGCGCAGCTTTTCCAGTTCGCTACGTTCAAAATTCGGGTTTCTAATCTCGCGTCCGGCGACGGAATTGCTCAAGCATCATCTCGACCCCAACAATCACAATGGCGCGGTATTTCTCGGTCTCAACGGGATTGTGGTAAAGAGCCACGGCAGCGCAAGTGCCGCTGGCGTCGCCAACGCAGTTGCGGTTACGGCGAGGCTGCTGGAGGAAAATGTGACCGAACGGATTACCGCCGACCTTGCCCGGGTAGGTGAGGACGGTTTGAAAATGACGCTCTCCGCTGATGAGGACCATAGCTGATGCGCCGCTCGGTCCTGATCGGCACCGGATCGGCGCTGCCGAAGCGTGCCGTTGGCAATGAAGAACTCGCGAGGCAAGTCGATACCAGCGACGAATGGATCGTGGAACGTACCGGGATCCGCAATCGTTACATTGCCGCACAGGATGAAACCACGGCCAGCCTGGCCACTGATGCGGCGAAAAAGGCGATAGAGGCGGCTGGGATCGACGCGACTTCAATCGATCTCATCGTGCTGGCCACGGCGACACCCAACCAGACCTTCCCGGCAACGGCAACGATCGTCCAGGATGCTCTCGGCTGCAATGGCGGCGTTGCCTTCGACGTCGCCGCCGTCTGCTCCGGATTCCTCTATGCGCTGGGCGTGGCTGATTCGATGCTGCGAAGCGGCATGGCTTCGCGGGCGCTGGTTATCGGGTCGGAAACATTCAGCCGGATCCTCGACTGGGAAGACCGGGCAACCTGTGTGCTGTTCGGCGACGGGGCAGGGGCTGTGGTGCTGGAAGCACATGAGCAGGCCGATGGCGAAGAGCGAGGCGTTCTCGTCACTCGACTGCACGCCGATGGCGCGCATAACGAGCTTCTCCATGTAGACGGCGGCCCCTCGACGACGGGAACGGTCGGCAAGGTCAGGATGAAGGGGCGCGAGGTTTTTAGGCACGCGGTCGTCAATCTCTCCGATGTCCTCAACGAAGTGCTCGATGAGGCAGGCCTCACGACCGAGGACATCGATTGGCTGGTGCCGCACCAGGCGAATGCCCGGATTCTGGAGGCAACCGGCCGCAAGCTGAATTTGCCTGCCGAAAAGGTCGTCATCACCGTCGATCAGCACGCCAATACTTCGGCGGCCTCCGTTCCACTCGCGCTCGATGCCGCGGTCCGGGATGGACGAATCCGGGAAGGTGATCTTGTCATGCTGGAGGCCATGGGTGGCGGTTTCGCCTGGGGCGCCAGCCTGGTCAGGATGTAGCCCGCACCTGCCTGCAGCTTTTCTCAGGTTAAAGAATTGCCTTTTCCCGAATTCAACGTAATATGCAGCAGGGTTCGTGATTTGGGACGGGGGCAGTATGAGCTCCAATGAAACGCTTACGCGTGCGGCGATAGCCGATGCTATCCACAGGAAGCTGGGAATTTCCCGGGCGGAATCCTTGGCTATGGTCGAGTCCATTGTCGATCACGTCTGCGATGCGCTTGCGAATGGCGAGAATGTCAAGATTTCCGGATTTGGAACCTTCCTCTTGCGTGACAAGACCGAACGTGTGGGCCGCAATCCCAAGACCGGGGTGGAAGTGCCGATCACGCCGCGCCGGGTCCTGACCTTCCGCGCGAGCCAGATGCTCAAGGATCGTGTCGCCGGGCAATGACGAACGGCGGTCCGGATCTTCCGCAATTCGACGATGGCAAGGCCCCCGACGCCTTGCGCACCATAGGCGAGGTGGCAAAGGCGCTGAAGATACGCCAGCATGTCCTTCGCTACTGGGAAGAACAGTTTCCGGCACTGAAACCCGTCAAGCGCAGTGGCGGCAGACGCTATTACCGGCCCGAGGATATCGCCCTGATTGCGACCATCGACCGGCTGGTGCATCGTGAAGGTTATACGCTTCGCGGTGCCAGAAAGGCATTGCAGGGCAAGAGTGCCAATCTCGAACAGCAGGTGGAACCCGCACCCCAACCTGTTCCTGCCGCTTCGGCTCAGCCCTCGCAGCTCAGCATGTTCGGTGATGAATTGCAGGGCGTTCTTGCGGAATTGAAGTCGATACGCGCTGACCTGGCTGCTGCGCTGTCCGCTGCCTGAATTGTCCTAATCCGCCATCTGAGGGCCAAGCGCGGGGTCGATGTCGCGCGGCCTGACCAGGTGAACGAGCCTGGCGCAGCCATCGTCGGCATCAGACCAGCTGTCGATATCCAGTTCCAGCACCGCAAATGTGGCCGTCGGGAATTTTTCCTCGACAATGTCGCGCAAGGGGCTGGTGCCATCGTCAGGGACCAGGTCGAAGATCAGGTCTTCGAGCCCCGGATTGTGGCCAACCATCAGGATCGATGCCGGATCGCCTTCCTGATCGCGCAGCAGATCGAGCAGGCTCGCCGAACTGGCGAGATAGATGCGCCGGTCCCAGATGATCGCCGGATTGGTGCCGGCGGCTTGGGCGGCGATTTCCACGGTCTGTGCCGCGCGCACCGCAGGTGACGATATGATCCGGTACCACTTGGTGCCCTGCTCGACGATATGCGCGCCCATCACCGCTGCACCCTTAACGCCCCTTTCGTTGAGGGGGCGGTCGAAATCACGCAGGCGCGCGTCGTTCCAGTCGGATTTTGCGTGGCGAAAAAGGCCCAGTATCTTCATGCGGCCCTTCACACGTGGTTGCGGTCTAGTGGCGCGGACTGTGAAACATTGCCGGCGACGCGTTGTAAAGCCTCATCGAGAGTCACGCGCCTCACAGGGGTGCCGTCTGGAAAGGCTCCCAGCAGCCTAGAAGGAAAGGCTGCGGACAGCACCACGAAGTGCCCCCCGTCGTCCCTCGTACGGATCAGGCGCCCGAATGCCTGAGCAAGCCGGCCCCGGATGATTGCATCGTCGAAGGTTGAACCGCCGCCGGCAAGCCTGCGCGCACGGTGCAGAATCGATGGTCTCGGCCAAGGGACCTGCTCCATCACAACCAGCCGCAGCGAGTGTCCCGGTACGTCCACACCGTCACGCAGCGCATCCGTCCCCAGCAGCGACGCGCTCGGATCGTCGCGAAAGATATCGACCAGGGTTCCCGTATCGATGGGATCGGCATGCTGCGCATAGAGCGGCAGTCCGGCGCGGGCGAGCCTGTCCGCAATCCTACCGTGTACGGCCCGGAGCCGGCGAATTGCCGTGAACAGACCGAGCGCGCCGCCCTGGCTTGCTTCGATCAACCTTGCGTAGGCACCGGCAAGCGCCGGAATGTCGCCCCGGCGGATGTCCGTGACGATCAGCACTTCGGCCTGTGCGGCGTAATCGAAGGGGCTGTCATGGGAGGCGATCCGGGGGACCACATCGATATGCCGCGCGCCGCTGCGATCGATCGCGGATTGCCAGCCCTCGGATTGTTCCCCCGTGCCGTCCACCAGCGTTGCCGAGGTGATGACAACGCCATGGGCTGGCTCCAGCACCACCTTTGCAAAGGGCTTCATCGGATCGAGCCACCGGCGATGGATGCCGATGTCGAATTCGCGCGCATCGGAACGCTCCACCGCCAGCCAGTCGACGAATTCGGGGTCGGCCGGGCCACCCAGGCGTTCCAGCATCGCTTCCCAGACAGCGAGCAGATCGCTTCGCCAGGCAAGGGCGTGACGGGCTCCCTCGATACGCGCTCGCCCCTGGCCATCGAGCCAGTCCGGCGGTTCCTCCAGCAAGGCTTCCAGCCTCAGCCCCAGTCGGATCAGGGGCTGGCGCAATTCCGCTAGCGCGGCCTGCGCCGCGCAAGCCAGCTCGATGAATCCGCCATCCAGTTGCGCTGCCTCGGTTTCAAGCCCGTAGCCGGCGTCCTGCCCGCCGCTCTCGTCGCGAGCTAGCACCAGGCTTCGTACGGCTGCGAGAAGTTCCTCGATCGGGCCGGATGGTGTTGCCTCGACCAGCCTCTGCAGCCACCCTTCTCCGGGGAGGGCTTCGGCAGCGTGGCGGGCAGCGGCGATCGCCTTCTCACCCGCCT
>CAYPFE010000235.1:0-5420 GCA_964409895.1 uncultured Novosphingobium sp. | reverse complement strand
CTGGAATATGTCTATCGCCTGTCCAGCACCAACGGGCACTTCGCCAGGCTTTCCAGCGACGGCAAATTCCGCGCGGTCATCGCGCTGACCGATCCCGGCGTGCCCAACTGGCTCGACCCGGCGGGCTACAAGGAAGGCGGGATTTACGGGCGCTGGTACGATTGCGACAGCGAACCGGAGCCTACAATCGCGCGGGTGAAGCTCGCCGACCTGCGCAAGCACTTGCCAGACGATACGCCCGTGGTAACGCCGGAACAAAGAGCCGAGGAGCTGCGCCAGCGGGTGCGCGGCTGCCAGCGGCGCAGGAGATGGTAGAATGATCAGCGAACATCTGGATTTTTCCGGCAAGGTGGCGATCGTCACCGGTGGCGGCACCGGGATCGGTTACGCGACCGCGATGCAACTCGCCAAACTCGGCGCCAACGTCGTCATCGCCGCGCGCACGCTCGACGAGCTCGAAGCGGCGGCAGCGAGGATCACCGAGGCTTCGGGCAATCGCTGCATCGCGGTCCAGACCGACGTCAAGAAGGAAGAGGCCTGCATCGCCATGGTCGAGCGCACGATTGAGGAATTCGGCCACGTCGACATTCTGGTGAACAACGCCGGCGGCACCCGCATGGGCCCGCTCGAACATATTCCGACACGCGGCTGGGATTCGATCTTCGATCTCAACATGAAATCCGCCTATTTCTGCACGCGCGAGGCGGGCAAGCACATGATCGAGCAGGGCTCAGGCGCGATCATCAACATCTCGTCGGGCGCGGGCGTCAACGGGGTGAAGGGCGGCGCGCATTACTCCGCCGCCAAGTCAGGCCTGCAGATGTTCACCAAGGTGGCGGCCGCCGAGTGGGGCCGCTTCGGCATCCGCGTCAATTGCGTGGCCGCCGGCGCCATCGCCAGCGAGCGCGTCTCCGAAGCCTGGAAGGTCGCCGGGCTCGACGAGGCGGACATGGCCAAGGCCTCGCCATTGGGCCGGCTCGGCACGCCTGAAGACATGGCCAATATGATCGTGTTCTTCGCCTCCGACGCCTCTTCCTACATTTCGGGCGAGACGATTTCGGTCAGCGGTGGCCCGCCGCTTGGCGGCATCGAGCTTGAATAGGACTGGCGCATGAACCTTAGCTACGATCCCCCGGAACAATTCCGCCAAGCCGTCGACCAGGTCCACGAGATCGTCGCGAAAGAAGTCTGCAGCGACGACTTCGGCCCGCCGGATTATCTCGCGGGACTCAAGGTCCTGCTGCAGTCGATGGACTATGATCCGCATTTCTCGGAAAATGGCCGCCGCATCGCCTGGGGCCGCGTGATCGAAACGCTGCGAGGCCGCGCCCATGCGATCAAGGCGATGAAGGACAATCCCGGCTTCGACGTGCATGACGTCGTCAGCCCCGTCGTCATCGTCGGCGTGCCGCGCACCGGCACCACCGCGCTGCACCGTCTGATGGCGGTCGACCGGCGCTTCCAGGGGTTGCAGACGTGGCTGCTCGATTCCCCCATGCCGCGTCCGCCGATCGAGATGTGGAGCGAGTTTCCGGAATTCCGCAAGAGTGTGGAGTTGCTGGATGCGCATTATGCCGCCTCGCCCGACGCGCGCGCCGCCCATCACCGCGCGGCGGAGGAAGTGCACGAATGCTGCTTCCTGCTGGCCCAGAGCTTCCGATGCAATATCCTCTCCTGCAGCCAGTCTGCGGCGACCTACGACGCCTGGTGGCAGAGCCAGAGCGAATGGCCGGGCTACCAGTATTACAGGAAATGCGTGCAGCTGATCGGCTCCAACGAGCCGCAGACCCGCTGGCTCCTGAAGAACCCCGGCCATATCGACAATCTCGACCTGCTGTTCGCGGTGTTCCCCGATGCCAAGGTGATCCAGACGCATCGCGACCCGGCCAAGGCGGTGCCCTCGCTTGTCGCGCTGCTGATGCAGATGCACATGATCGTCGAGGAAGGCCGGGTCGAACAGCGCGGCGAAAACATGCTGGCGCGCGAAGTCGCCAAGTGGTCGAACGCAGTGAGGAAATGCGACAAGGTGCGTGAGAGCCATCCGGGCCAGGTGCTCGACGTCGTCCATGGCGATTTCCATCGCGACCCGATGAAGACGCTGGAGACGATCTATGACTTCATTGGCATGGAGATCACGGATGAGCTCCGCCCGCTGCTGCAGGAACGCATCGACGAGAAGCCGGAATTGCAGCACGGCACCCACCGCTACACGATCACGGATTACGGCATGACCGAGGAAGAAGCGCGAGAGCCCTTCGGCGATTACATCCAGCGCTTCGACCTCGTGAAGTCCTGAGGAGAGAGACATGAAGGCAGCAATCTATCCCGGCGAGGGCAAGCCGGTCACCATCCAGGACATTCCCGATCCGCAGGCTGGCCCGGGCGAGGTTGTCGTCAAGGTCGCGCGCTGCGGCGTCTGCGGTACCGACACCTCCTTCACCCGCGGCGGCATGTTCGATTTCGGCAAGGACGCGCAGTTCGGCCACGAATACGCCGGCGAGATCGTCGAGGTCGGCAGCGGCGTCGAGGGGCACAAGGTCGGAGACCGGGTCGCGGTGATGCCCTCCTTCGCCTGCGGCCAATGCGCCGCCTGCCACAGCCATGGCAACAACGTGCTGTGCCTCAACCCGCCGGGCGTCGGCATGATCGGCTTTGCCGAATACGCCAAGGTGCCGACAAGCGTGCTCACGCCGCTACCGCAGACGCTGTCGATGGCGGATGGCGCGCTGATCGAGCCGCTGGCGGTTGGCCTTTATAGCCTCAGGCAGGCGCGCATCAGGCCGGGGGACAAGGTGCTGGTGCTGGGCGGCGGCACCGTCGGGCTCTACGCGATCTACTGGGCGCGCAGGCTCGGCGCCGGCAAGATCGTCGCCATGTCGCGCTCGGACCGGCGCAAGGACATGTGCCTGGCGATGGGCGCCGACAGCTTCATCGCCTTTGGAGACAACGAGATTTCCGAGGTCATCGAGGCACTGGGCGGTTCGCCCGACTACGTCCTCGAATGCGTCGGTGCCGAAGGCATGCTGTCGAAGGCGGTGATGCATGTCGCGCCCTTCGGCACTATCACCAGCCTGGGCTTCTGCACCTCGCCCGATCCGGTAATCCCGGGCATGGCGTCCTACAAATGCGCAACGATGCAGTTCGTGGTCGGCTACTCGATGAACGAATTCTTCTACATCGCTGACCAGATGGACAAGGGCCACGTCGATCCCAAGACCATCCTGACCAACGACATCCCGCTCGACGACTTGCCGCAGATGATGGAAACGCTGCGCGGATCGAACAACGAAACCAAGGTCCACGTCTGCATGCCTTGAGCGGCAGGGCGGACACGGGAGAGGACAATGAGCAACGCCGCCATCCCCGCAGTGGTCGTCGGGACCGGTTTCGGCTGCCGCATCCACGCACCGGCGTTGAAGGCGACGGGCTTCGATGTCGCCGGCCTCGTCGGCACCGATCCGGAACGGACCGCGCGGCGTGCGGAGCGCGAGGGCATTGCCGGCGCCTACACCGATCTCGACGAAGCGATTGCCTCGACTGGCGCGAAAGTGGTGACGATATCGGCACCGCCACACATGCATGCGCCGCTCACATTGAAGGCGATCGCCCATGGCTGCCACGTGCTGTGCGAAAAGCCCTTCGCATTCGACGCCGCAGAGGCGCAGTCGATGCTCGACGCCGCCGAGCAGGCCGGCATCGTCCACATGGTCGCGCATGAATTCCGCTGGCTGCCGGATCGTGCGCTGTTCGGCCGCGCCATCGCCGAGGGGCTGATCGGCGAGCCGCGCTTCCTGGTGATCGACCAGTTCATCCCGTTCTGCGCCGATCCCGACACCCCGCTCCCGAAATGGTGGTTTGACGTCAAGGCGGGCGGCGGCTGGCTGGGCGCGGGCGGCTCGCATTTGATGGACCAGATCCGGGCCTGGCTTGGCGAATTCGACAACCTGAGCGCCAACCTGATGCTGGTATCCGACCGCGAAGTGGAGGCGGAGGACAGCTATTCCGTCCGCTTCCGGATGAAGAACGGCGTCGAAGGCTCGATGCAGCAATGCGCCGGGGCCTGGGGCCCCTTCGTCAGCGACTGGCGATGTGCGGGCTCGAAGGGCACGGTGTGGATCGATCAGGGCAAGGTCATGATCGCCGACAAGATGGGCACGCGCGAACTGCCGGTGCCGGACGACCTCTTTCTGCCGCCTGCTCCACCAGCTGAGGATCCCAATTCCAGCCGCCGCATGTCGCATTTCGAGATTGGGCCCTTTACCCGGCTGTGCGAGGCGTTTCGCGCCGCGATCACCGGCGAGGCCCACACCAGCGCGGTCTCCCCGCCGACATTCCGCGACGGGCTTGCGTCGATGCGCATTCTCGATGTGATGCGCGCGTCGGCTGCCGAGGGCGGCGCATTGAAACAGGTCTGAGCACGAGCGGCATGCAGGCAATCCGCGATTTCCTACTCGATCCAAATCTGCCACGATGGCGGCGCGGCGAATCCGGCGTTCGACCGCCGCGAGCTCTCTCGCTCCTGAAAATGCAGATGTGTCACCATTTTTCAGGTAAATGGCTGAACAGTAATGAATAAATCAGTGTGACACCTGGGTTACACCTGTAACCCTCGTCACCATGGCAGCAGACGGAGGAGTAACGCCATGAGCAATTCATTCGAAAAGGGCCTGCAGGTCTTCCGCGAAGTCTATGGCGACGAGCAGGCCGACGGCTTGCGCGCCTTCACCGATTCCGGCGAGGGCTTCGGAGTGCTTCAGGCGCAATGGTCAATGGAATGGCCCTTCGGCGAACTGTGGACCCGCGAGGAGCAGCTCTCGCGCAAGATGCGCAGCCTTGCCGTACTCGGCATGTGCATTGGGCTCAGGAGCTTCGAGGAGATCAAGTACCACTGCAAGATGGGCATCGCCAACGGCCTCACCCGGCAGGAACTGGAGGAGGTGTTCTACTCGGCCATCCCCTATTGCGGCTTCCCGATCGCCAACACCGTGAAGAGCGCGATGCTGGCCGCATTCGCCGAGCTCGACGCGGAAGCGGCGGAATAGAGCCGTGTCCTGGATCACCCTGGGCGACGCCGAACTCCATCGCGTCGAGGAGCTGCGCGTCCGGCTGCCCTTCGACATGTTTGGCGCGAGCGATGACCTTATCGCCGCCAATGCCGACTGGCTGAGGCCCCGTTGGCTGGACGATGATGGCACCTGGGACATGGTCGTCCAGAGTTTCATCGTCGTCGCCGACGGGCGGGTGACGGTTGTCGACCCCTGCGTCGGCAATGGCCGGCCGTTGCCGACTTTCCCGATCTTCGACAATCTCGACACGCCTTTCATCGAACGCTTCGGCGACACCGGCTTCCGCCCTGAGGATGTCGATGCGGTGGTCTGCACGCATCTTCACTCCGACCATTGCGGCTGGAACACGGTTCT
>CAYPFE010000234.1:0-5421 GCA_964409895.1 uncultured Novosphingobium sp. | reverse complement strand
AGCTGGTCGACCAGCGTGGTCTTGCCGTGGTCGACATGGGCGATGATCGCCACGTTGCGCAGGCGTTCGGTCATGGATAGGCCTTCAAAAAGGGGACAGCCGCAAATGCTGCGCTGCACAATCGGCGCGCCCTTACAGCATGGCCGGTCCGGCGGCAAGGGTGCCGTCAATGGGCCTGGCTGTAGCTAATATGCAACAGAACACTGGATTTCCGCCAGAATATGCATGCCGGCTCGGGTACCAGATTGAGATTTGTGCCGGTTTTTGCTGTAGAGGCGGCATGGCGCGGTGATCCGGGCGCATGACCGCGACGTAAAGTGAAATAATGGGCCAGTAGGCTCGCTCGATTCGGGAAGGATATCTGTTATGACATGTTCTGCTCGCAAGTTTTTGCCTCGCCGCCGCGTGCTGCTCTCCACCGCTGCCGGTCTGGCCACGGCGCTGTGCCTGCCTGCGCAGGCCAAAGCCGCCGAAGAGGAAGAGTTCGGCGACGACGTGATCGTCGTCACCGCGATCAAGCGCGAGACCACGCTGAAGGAAGTGCCGGTCGCCGTCAGCGTGACGTCGGGCGAGACCATCGAGCAGGCCCAGATCCGCGATCTCAAGGACTTGTCCTCGGTCGTCCCCTCGTTGCGGGTCAACACGCTGCAAAGCTCGGCGAACACCAACTTCATCATCCGTGGCTTCGGCAACGGCGCCAACAACGCCGGGATCGAGCCTTCGGTCGGCCTGTTCGTCGACGGCGTCTACCGCTCGCGTTCGGCGGCGATGATCACCGACCTGCCCGATGTCGAGCGCATCGAAGTGCTGCGCGGGCCGCAATCGACGCTGTTCGGCAAGAACGCATCGGCCGGCATCATCTCGATCACGACGAAGAAGCCGCAGTTCACCTTCGGCGGCAATGTCGAGGCGTCCTATGGCAATTTCGACGCGCTGGTTCTGAAGGGCGTCGTCACCGGGCCGATCAGCAATACGGTCGCCTTCAGCCTGGCCGGCACTTTCAACCGCCGCGACGGTTATATCCGCGACCTCGCCACGGGCATACGCTCGGACGAACGTCACCGCTGGTCGGTGCGCGGCCAGGTCCTGTGGGAACCCAACGACGACACCAGCATCCGCCTGATCGGCGACTATGGCGAGATCGACGAAGTCTGCTGCGCGGTCGTCAACCTGCGGCAATCCCCGGCCACCCTGGCGATCATCGCCCCGCCGCCGTTCGGCCTGGGGGGGCAGGTCCCCGATTTCCGCGATCCCTTCGCTGACGTGATCTACTCGAACTTCCCCTCGACCAACAGGATCGACAACTGGGGGCTGTCGGGCGAGATCAATCACGACTTCGGCAATGCGACGCTGACATCGATCACTTCCTACCGCGGGGTGGATGCGGTCACCAACCAGGATTCGGACTTCACCAGCGCCGACCTGCTGGGGCGAAACTTCCAGGACGTCAACATCAAGACCTTCACCCAGGAACTGCGGCTCAACGCCGAGATCGGCGACCGGGTGAACCTGCTGGTGGGCGGCTACTATTTCAACGAGCGCATCCGCCAGTCGAACCAGGTGCTGTTCGGCACCCAGTTCCGTCCCTATGCCGACCTGCTGATCCGGGGGCAGTCGGGCGGGGAGTTCTCGCTGCCCGCGGTCGAGCAGCTGCTGGGCGCGCTGTCAGGCAACCCGGCGCTGTTCGCGGGCCAGTTCTTCGCCCAGGGGCAGGGGCTGTCCGAGGGCTATCGCCTCAAGAACGACGCCTATTCGCTGTTCACCCAGGTCGACTTCGAGATCACCGACCGGCTGACGCTGACCGGCGGGATCAACTACACGCATGACAAGAAGCGCTTCTCGACCAGCACTGTGTCGACGGACGTGTTCTCGACCCTGCCACTGGCGAATTTCGTCGCCCCGGCCACCAATTTCTTCATTTCGCAGACCATCGGCGGCCTGCTCGGCGTGCCGGGCGGTTTCGCCAGCCCGGCGCAGATCCAGGCTGTCGCAATCGGCAATCCCAATGTCTTCGCGCAGGTCCAGGCAGGCTCCGCCGCCGCCGCGAGCCAGCTCCTTGCGCTCCGCGGATTGCAGCTGTTCCCGCCGTTCCTCAACGTCCCCAACCCGGTAGAATCCGGCAGGGTGGGCGATGGCGACTTCTCTTTCACCGCCAGCCTGTCATACCAGGTGACCGACGCGATCAACGCCTATCTGCGCTTCGCGACCGGCTACAAGGCGGCCTCGATCAACCTCTCGCGCGACAGCCGGCCGTCGCCCGCCGATTTCGCGGCGATCCAGGCCCAGGGGCTCGGCCTGCCCAACCTGAGGGCCAGCGGCCGCTTCGCCGATGCCGAGGATGCGACGCTCTACGAAGCCGGCGTCAAGGGCGACTGGGGCAATGTCCAGGCGAATCTTGCTGTGTTCAAGCAGGAGATCAAGGGCTTCCAGTCCAACATCTTCACCGGCGTCGGCTTCTTCCTCGCCAATGCCGGCAAGCAGTCGGTCTTCGGCGTCGAGTTCGAAGGCATGTGGAAGCCGGTCGAGCCGCTGACGCTGACGCTGGCGATGACCTGGCTCGATCCGAAGTACGACAATTTCGTGATTTCGGCGTTCGGCGACCTCTCCGGGACGACACCGGCGGGCTTCACGCCGTTCTCGCTAACCGTGGGCGCCAACTATGTGCATGAGCTCGGCAATGGCGATCGCCTGATCCTGCGCAGCGATTACCACTACGAGGCGAAGTTCAAGCTAGTGGAAGGCCTGCCGAACCTTATCGTCAGCAACCCGATTACCGGCGAGATTCTCGATGTCGGACCGGCGCTTGCCGCAGCCGAACAGTTCAAGGAGAAAGTCAGCGACCTCAACGCATCGATCACCTATGCGATGGCGAACGGGCTCGAATTCACGGTCTGGGGGCGCAACCTGACAAACGACCGGATGCTCCGCCAGATCTTCGATTCACCCGCGCAAATCGGCTCGATTTCGGGCTATCCCAGTCAGCCCCGCACTTATGGGATTTCCGGAAGAATCCGGTTCTAGCCGCAGGAATTCGCCATTCGGAACAATGCATTCCCTTCATGCTTTATTTAGGCTATGTATAAGCCGCATTTCGTGGGGGATGTGAAGCAGGAGGGTTCAAATGCTCGAATATATGCTCATGCCGCTGAAGCGCTATGCCGAGTTCGGTGGCCGGTCGCGACGTAAGGAATTCTGGTTGTTCTGGCTGTTTGTCATGGTTATCGGACAGGCGCTCAGTATTTCGGCCACTAGCAGCGGCATGGCCGCTCTTGGGATTGTAAGTTTGATCTTTTCCCTCGGTACGCTGATCCCAATGATTGCCGTTGGCATTCGCCGCATGCACGATCAGGACCGGTCCGGCTGGTGGATTCTTGTCCCGATCGTCAATTTGGTGTTCTTCTGCCTTGAGGGAACCAAGGGCCCGAACCGTTTCGGTCCTGACCCGAAGGGCGAAGAGGCCGCTCCGGAAACCTTTTCCTGATCCGTGAAGACCCTGCCAGCCTAGCAGGGTCATCCGGTCCCGCAATATCCGCTGGTGCGAAACCGGCGGACCTGCGGACCTGTCATTCAAAGTCCGCCGCCAGCGGGCGGTGAAGGGGAGATGAAACGTGGAATATGGTGGCTTCTGGCGCAGGTTTCTGGCCTACATCATCGATTCCATCATCGTGAATATCGCCACATCGCTAGTCGGCGGATTGCTAGGTGCGGGTGCGGGGGCCGGGATCGCCGGCCTTTCCGGTGGAGATTTTGACGAGGCAGCGATGCTGGCTCTCTTTTCGGTCAGCACGCTCATTGCCCTCGTCGGCACCTGGCTCTATTTCGCCCTGATGGAAAGTTCCAAATTGCAGGCGACTGTAGGCAAGCTTGCGTTAGGCATGGTCGTAACCGACCTCAACGGTGAACGAATCAGCTTCCTGCGCGCGACAGGGCGCTACTTCGCCAAGATCGTCTCTGCGATGATCCTGCTGATCGGCTACATGATGGTCGGGTTTACCCAGCGCAAGCAAGGTCTGCACGACATGATGGCCAGCACGCTGGTCTACAAGACCCGTGATCCGGCCAGCGTGCGCTCCAGCGCCTCCGTGTTCGAATAGGTCTCGCAGATTAGGCAGGTGTTCTTGCCTTCCCGGCGCTCATGTAATTTCTCCGGGCTCACCGGCCGTATCACAATTCCCTGAGCGCCTGTGCGGGTTTCGAACGCAGCAGCGGCAGCGAGCCTGCCAGCGCGAAGGCAAGCACGATCGCGAGGCCCGAGACCAGCACCGAGAGCACGACGTTCCAGTCCGGCAGCCAGTCGAACTTGAACAGCTGCACGATCACCGCCCAGCCCACCAGGCTACCCAGCGCCAGCGAAACTCCGGCAAGCAGGCCTGCCAGCAGCCCGTATTCGGCAAGCTGGAGCAATAGCAGCTGGCTCCGGCTTGCCCCCAAGACGCGCAGGATCACGTTATCGTAGGTCCGGCTGGCGCGTGCAGCGGCGATCGCTCCCAGCAGTACCGCGAGACCCGCCAGCACCGCGACCGAGGCGGCAGACAGGATCGCTACTGACATCTGCCCCAGGATCGAGCGTGCCTCTGTCATCAGCGGGCCGGTCTCCACCACGGAGCTCGACGGGAAGGCCCGCACCAGCTTTCTCAGCAGTCCTTCGCGCGGAACGCCGGGCGGAATGTCGATCGTGGCGGCCAGGTTATGCGGCGCATCGGCCAGCGCATTGGGCGAGAACACCAGCACGTGGTTGAAGGTCATATTCTCCCACTCGATCCTGCGGAAATTGGCGATACGCATCGTGCGTTCCACACCGAGCAGGCCGATGGTGATCTTGTCGCCGATCTTCAAGCCGATGGCATCGGCCAGCTCGTCCTCGACCGACACCAGCGGCTCACCCTGCCAGTTTTCGGGCCACCACTCGCCCTCGTAAACAACATTGCCCTCGGGCACGCCTTCCGAATAGGTGATTCCGCGTTCGCCCCGAAGCGGCCATGCGTTGTCCGGTATTTCCTCCAGGTCCGCGACGCGGGTCATGTTGTCTTCGGGACCATAGGCAAGGATCCGGCCCCGCAGGTTTGGAATGGTGCGAATTTCCGCTTCCGGCACTGCGCCTGTCACCGCATTTCGGAATTCGCCTTCCCTGTCACGCGGAACGTCGAGAACGAAATAGGCCGGCGCCTGGGCAGGAATGCGTGCGCGAATATTGCCATCGAGTGCGGACTGCACCACCGCAAGCAGGACGAAGGCGGAAAGGCCGAATCCGAGCGCGGTCACCAGTGATCCGGTCTGCGATGCCGGGCGGTGCAGATTCGCGAGCCCCGCGCGCAACAGCGGGTGTCGCGGGCGTGGCATGCGCGCGGCGCCTTCGCGGATCGCCCAGCCGAGCAGGCCGAGGAAGGCATGCAAATCATCGCCGGCGTTTCGGTAGTTGAG
>CAYPFE010000233.1:0-5422 GCA_964409895.1 uncultured Novosphingobium sp. | reverse complement strand
GCAGGGCATCCAGGTGCTGAAGGGTCCCCAGGGCACGCTGTTCGGCCGCAACACCACCGGCGGTGCGGTGCTGTTCGAGACGAAGAAGCCGAGCGACCGGTTCGAAGGCTATATTTCGGCCCGCTTCGGCAACCGCAAGGCCTACAATGTCCAGGGTGCGATCAACCTGCCCATTACCGAGGGCGTCGCGCTCAGGGTGGCGGGCAGTTCGACGGGCGGCGGCGCCTATATCCGGCGTCTCGACACCGGCAGGCGCTATGGCAATCTCGAACAGGAATCGATCCGCGGCACGCTGCTGATCGACCGCGGCGGCTTCAAGAACACCACCGTCGTCCAGCATTCCAGCGACGGCGGCACCAACGCCCCGGCACTGATGTATCATTCGTCGTTCTACAGATGCGATAATCCCGCGGGCTTCTTTGCCACTGGCGCACCTAACTCGCTTGGCAACAACCAGGCGGCGGACTGCTCCTATGCAGGCTATCCGTATGGCATTCCCGGCACCGGTTCGCCCGGAGCGCTTCCCTATATGACTGGCCCGCTCGCCAACGGTGTCGCCGAACTGGCCGCCGCACAGGATGCATTGGGCCCCTACACCGTGATCGGCCAGAACTCGTCACTGCGCCACGACGCGCGAAGCACCTTCGTCATCAACACCACCGAATTCGAGCTGGGCAGCGACCTGCTGCTCAAGAACATCTTCATGTGGAACAAGTCGTGGTCGAACGAGGAGAACGACTATGACGGCGGCCCCTATGCGCTGATCGGCATTGGCGGCGACCTTACACCCGACCTGACCGCGCAGACCAATGTCGGTCCGTTCTACAACCGCGCCAAGCAGATTTCGAACGAGCTGCAGCTGCAGGGCAAGTCGTTCGACGGCAGGCTCGACTGGGTGGTGGGTGTTTATTACATCAACCAGAAGAACCGCTTCGATTCCTCGGTCAAGTTCTTCGATTTCTTCCCGGTCGATCTGGAAGCGCAGGGCGTCCCCGGCTACGTCGGAACCTATATCCCGATCCGCTACACCCAGGACACCAACAACGAGTCCTATGCGTTCTTCGCGCAGGGCACCTATGCGCTGACCGACCGGCTGAACTTCACCGGCGGCTTCCGGTGGACACGCGACAAGACGACCGCGCGGCAATTGCCGACCTCCGACTTCTACGATTGCGAGAACGGGGTTTTCAATTGCTTCGGAACCGCCGACCCGATGCTGTGGGCGCAGGGCCCGGACTATCTTGAAACACAGAAGGCATCGAAGCCCAGCTGGAACATCAGCTTCGATTTCCAGGCCACATCAGAATGGCTGTTCTACATCAACCATCGCGGCAGCTGGCGCGGCGGCAGCTTCAACTATTCGGTCGCGCCGCTGCCGCTCGACACCTCGCTGGGCGGCAACCAGTTCAAGCCCGAGAAGACCTTCGATATCGAGGCTGGCGTCAAGTACAACGGCACCGGTCTCGGCTTCCCGGTGACCTTCAACTTCGATGTCTACAACCAGTGGGTGAAGGACATCCAGCGCGGCGCCAACCTGATCTCGCCGTTCTCCGGCACCTCGATCCTGGTGACGGCGTCGATCCCCGAAGCGCAGATCACCGGCTTCGAAGCGGACATGACAATCAAACCGTCGAGCAACTTCCGCGCCGGCTGGTCGCTCGCCTATACCAATGCGCGTTTCACCAAGGGCACGATCGATGTCCTCGGTTCCAATCTGACCTACGGCCCCTATGCCGACGCGCCGAAATGGTCGGGCACGGTCTGGGCCGAAGTGTCCAACGATTTCGGGCCTGACACCGGCGTGCTCAGCCTGCGCGGTGACATGTTCTTCCAGTCGAAGTCCTATTTCGCCAACCTCGGCAACCTGATCCCGGGTTCGGATATCGCGGGCTACGAGCTGGTCGGTGCAAGGCTGAGCTGGGACCAGGTGATGGGCGCCGACATGGAAATCGCGCTCTACGGCCGCAACCTCACTAACAAGGGCTACTACACGGGGGGCAATCCGACCGGCCTTTCCGCCGGCTTCATGACCGCCTTCCCGGGCTTCCCGAGGACCTACGGCGTCGAGGTGCGGGTCAACTTCGGCGGTGAGAACTAGGGCGTCGCCGGGCCCCGGATCCGGGCCACAGATCAAGGAAGGGGCCGGGGGAGCAATCCTCCGGCCCTTTTCTATTCCATACCAGTCACACTCTCCGCCCGTCCTGAGCCTGTCGAAGGACTGCTTTTTCTTCAGACGGTTGCGTATGACGCACGAAGAAAAGAACCGTGCTTCGACAAGCTCAGCACGAACGGAAGTGAACCGATTGGTGCGAATTTCGCCCTAGCTCTCGGACTTGACCTTGGCGGCGATTTCCTCGCCGAACCACTGGAGATTTTCGGCGAAGCCCGCGCGGCTTGGCGCATCCACTCCCATCGTCGCCCAGGTCACGCCCGCTTCGGCCAGCGCGCAATAGTCGTCGACCGCCTGCGCCGCATCGCCCGCATTCTGCATCCTGAGTTCGGAGCATGGAAACCGCCCCATGCAGACGTCGAGCGGTTTCGTCCGCCCGACCTTCTCGACATGGTCGCGCGCATAGGCGAGCTTGGCCTTGAGCTGGTCGAGCGTGGCGAGTTCTTCGGTCCGCGCGGTGCGGGTGACGATGCCCTCGACCGGGAAGGGACACCAGCCTTCGCACAATTCGACCGCGCGGCGGATCGCGACATTGGCATTGCCGCCGGCCCAGACGGTGACGCCGTGCTCCTGCGGCGGGACCGGACGGATCACGGTGTCGCGCGCGAAGAAACGCTCGCCCTCGTAATGAACCGCCTCGCCTGTCCAGGCCTGGCGCATGAGCTTCAGTGATTCATCCGTGATCGCGCCGCGCGCATCGAAATCGACGCCGAGTGCGGCATATTCGGGCTTCAGGTAACCGGTACCGATCGCCAGCAGCAGCCTGCCGCCCGACAGCGCATCGAGCGAAGCGGCGGCCTTCGCGACGTCGAAGGGATTACGGTAGGCGAGCACCAGGATGTGGGTCTGCACCATGATGCGCGGGGAAGCACAGGCCGCAATGGTAAGCGCGACGAAGGGATCGTAGGTTTCGTGTCCGCCGCCTTCCAGCCACCGCTGGCTGGGCGCGGGATGATCGGTGACGAACACCGCATCGAGCCCGGCGGCGTCGATCGCCCGGGTCATGTCGGAAATTGCCTCGATCGACTGGAACTCGTCGCCGCGCGCTTCCTCGATCGGCAGGGAACACGAAAAACGCATGCTGCATCAACTCCTAGTGTGGGTTGGTCACCGCCTAGGCCAAGACCTTGGCTCCACGCAAAGGGAATTGCGGATTCACATGCGGTTCCGCGGGACTATGGTCGCGACAGGTCAAGTGCAAGCCGCATCCGCCATGGCAGGACAGTGAACATGAGTGCCGGGAACCATGATGTCATTGTCGTCGGAGCGGGCTTTGCCGGAATCTATGCAGTCCACCGGCTGAAGCAGGCTGGCCTCGACGTGATGTGCCTCGAAGCGGCGCCCGAGGTCGGCGGCGTATGGTATCACAACTGCTACCCCGGTGCGCGCTGCGACCTGTTGTCGGTCGACTATTCCTATTCCTTCTCGGAAGAGCTGCAGCGCGAATGGCGCTGGTCGCACCGCTATGCCGACCAGCCCGAGATACTCGCCTATCTCAAGCATGTGGCGGATCGCTTCGACGTCAGGCGTCATATCCTCTTCGACAGCTGGGTGAGCGGTTTGCGCCGGGATGACGAGACCGGCCTGTGGATGGTCGAGACCGCAAACGGCGCAAGCCATGCCGCACGCTTCGTAATCCTCGCAACCGGGCCGCTGTCGATCCCCAAGGAGCCCGATTTCCCGGGCTATGGCGATTTTGAAGGCGAGCTCTACCGCACCTCGCGCTGGCCGCAGCACGAGGTGGACTTCGCCGGCAAGCGCGTCGGCGTGATCGGCACCGGCTCCTCCGGGCTGCAGACCATCGCGACCATCGCCGG
Source organism: uncultured Novosphingobium sp. (assembly GCA_964409895.1). GTDB lineage: Bacteria > Pseudomonadota > Alphaproteobacteria > Sphingomonadales > Sphingomonadaceae > Novosphingobium. The sequence continues at coordinate 1,435 of CAYPFE010000233.1, read as the reverse complement.
CCAGGCCGCGCATCTCACCGTGTTCCAGCGTACCCCCGCCTTCACCGCTCCCGCCTACAACCGGCCCGTCACCGACGAGGAAAACGCGCGGATCGTGAAGGACTATCCTGCCTACCGGGCGGCAATGAAACGAACCTATGCAGGCGGCTACATGTTCTCCTCAGGCAAGCCGGTGGCGGACTGTTCCGAGGAGGAGCGCCGCGAAATCCTTGACCGCTATTACGCGGAAGGCGGGATCGGCTATGTCTCGGCCTTCACCGACGTGCTGTTCAACGAGGAGGCGAACGATGTCGTCGCCGACTATTTGCGCGAGAAGATCGCCACAAGGGTGAAGGACCCGGTGCTCCGCGAAAAGCTGACGCCGCGCGGTTTCCCCATCGGTTCGCGCCGTCCCTGCATCGACACCGATTACCTCGAGACTTTTGAGCGCGACAACGTCAGCCTCGTCGACCTGCGCGAAACCCCGCTGGTTCGCTTCACCGCGAGCGGCATAGAAACCACGGGCGGGCACCACGATCTCGACATGGTCATAGTCGCAATCGGCTTCGATGCGGGGACCGGTGCGGCCCTCGCCATCGATCCGGTGAACGGCGGTGGCCTTAGCCTGTCGCAGGCCTGGGCCGACGGCCCGCAGACCTATCTCGGCATGAATGTTGCGGGCTTTCCCAACCTGTTCCTGATGAATTCGCCCGGGGGGACTTCGGTCTTTGGCAACATGCCGGTGGTCTCCGAATTCGAAGGAGACTGGATCGCGCAGTGCATCGCCTGGCTCGACGCGCAAGGCAAGACCGGCATCGAGGCCAGACCGGAAGCGCAGGAAGCATGGACCCGCGAACTGCACGCGATCAGCGAGAACACGCTGCTGATGAAGGCGCCTAGCTGGTACAGTGGCGGCAATATCCCCGGCAAAAAGCGCGGTATCCTCGCCTATCTCGGCGGCTTCGACGTCTATCAGGATCGCGGGCAAGGAGAGGCGGACGCGGGTTATCCGGGTTTCGTCACCTGCTAGACTCCGGCTTGCCAAGCAGGGGCCTGACGCGAGAGGATAGGCGCGAACCGGCCGAGTCGAGCCGGCCGCATAATCGCTAGAGAGGAAAGCCCCATGCATCTCGACCTACACGTCACCCGTTTCGACTGGGCCGGCGGACCTGCTGGCATCGGCCCGGGCGTTGCGAAGCTGTCACGCACCGCCGAGACCTTGGGCATCCGCACTTTGTCAGTGATGGACCACTTCTTCCAGATGGACATGGTGGCACCCGGCGAGGACCCGATGCTCGAATGCTACACCGCGCTCGGCTTCATCGCCGGGGTGACCGAGAGCCTGCGCCTGCGCGTGCTGGTGACCGGCGTCACCTATCGCCATCCCGGACTGCTTGCGAAGACGATGACGACGCTCGACGTGCTTTCCGGCGGCCGCGCGGAACTTGGGCTAGGC
>CAYPFE010000232.1:0-5480 GCA_964409895.1 uncultured Novosphingobium sp. | reverse complement strand
AGAAACCCTATTAGAGAAACCCAATATCACTGGCCCAGCCTCAGGGGGCTAGACATGCGTGCCATCTCATGCTCCTTCCTCGAAAACACAGTGGCACAGTTCTAGGGGGCTAAGACATTGGCGGCCGCGTGGTGGTCTCCGACAACCAGTGTACGATCAGCTGGCAGGAGAGCGGATGGCCCGGAGTCGAGCCGACCCGGATGTTTGGCCAGCGCTACCGGATCGGAGAGACCATTGCACTGCGCCCGGGGGCAGGGCCGGTGCGGCTGTTCCGGATCTGCGAGATCGACGCGGTGGAGCAGGACAATCCGGTCCCACAGGCAAGAGTGCCAGGCTAGCCGCCGTCCTGCGCCAATTCCATCATCCCGGCCAGGAAGGCGATATGGAGCATTTCCGGCAGGCTGTGGACCTCCAGCTTCTTCATCGTATTGGCGCGGTGGACCTCGACCGTGCGTGGGCTGATGCCGAGGTCGTAGGCGATCGTCTTGTTCGGATGGCCCTTGATCAGTTCGGCCAGCACTTCGTGCTCGCGGCGAGTCAGGCGAGCGATCAGCGCTTCGGCTGCGTGGCGTTCATCCGAGGTGGGCAGGGGGTGCTCGATCTGCTCGTGCGCGGCGTTGAGCGCGGCCAGCAGATCGGACTTGGCGAACGGCTTCTGGATGAAGTCCACCGCGCCTTCCTTCATCGCCGAAACCGCGCTGGCGACGTCGCCATGGCCGGTCATGATGATTACCGGCATCCTGCATCCGGCGGCATGGAGCCGTCGTTGCATTGTCAGCCCGTCGATGCCGGGCAGGCGCAGGTCCATCAGTATGCAGCCGGGCTCCAGCCGGGGCATGGCGGCCTGGAAGGCTTCGGTGCTGCCATGGCGTGTCGTTTCAATGTCCTCCGACCGCAACATGAAGGCGACTGAATCGAGGACTTCGGGATCGTTGTCGATGATATGGACGAGCAAGGTGGACATGGCTCAGCTGCCCACCGCAGTTTCCTCGGGTCTCCGCACCGGTAGGGTGAAGCGGAAGGCCGCGCCGCCCAGCTTGCTGTTCGGCAAGGCGACGATGTCCCTCCCATAGAAGCCGACGATCTGGCGGCAGATCGCGAGCCCCACGCCCATGCCGCCGCCCTTGGTGGTCACAAAGCTCTCGAACAGCGTTTCGCGTACGTCGGGATCGATCCCGGGCCCGCTGTCCTCGACCGTGAAGGCAACGAAGTCCGGCTCCCGCTGGGTCGCCGAGATTCGCACCCGGTGATCGTACCCTTCCTCCGCATGCATCGCCTCGAACGCGTTGCGGATCAGGTTGAACAGCACCTGCTGGGCCTGCAGCTGGTCGACCATCAGTGGCGGCAGACCCGGCTCGACATCGATATCGACCTTCACGTGACGGCGATATCCGTTGATCAGCGCCAGCTGCACCGCGTCGTTCGCCAGCGTCCCCGCCGAGACCTTCACCCGATGCGGCTCGCCTGCCTTCACGAAGTCGCGCAGGCGATGGAGCAATTGCCCTGCCCTTACCGCCTGTTTGCTGCACAGGTCGAGGATGCGCACTAACTCGGCATTCTCGCGCTCCTGGCCGGATCGCTTGCCGAGGATATCGCGCGCGCCCGCGGCGTAGTTTGCGATGCTGGTGAGCGGCTGATTCAACTCGTGTGCGATCGCGGTGGCCAGCGCCCCCATCGCGGATACGCGCGACATATGCGCAAGTTCGCCGAGCATGCTCTGCAGTTCCAGCTGGCTCTGCTCGGCGCCATTCACGCTGCGCAGGAACCCGGCGAAATAGCGCCCGCTGTCGAGCTCTATCATGCTCGCAGAGACCTCCACCGGGAACACCCTGCCTTCGCGATCGCAGCCATATTCGATGCGCGCGCCGAGCAGCGGATTTTGCGTTTCTCCGATATCGTGGAGGAGAGTTGCCAGGTATTCCAGATAGCGCTCGCGATGCTGCGGCGCCATCAGCAGCGAAATCGGCTCTCCCACGATCTCGTGCTCGGAATAGCCGAACAGCGCTTCCGCGGCCTTGCTGAAGCTCAGGATCGTTGCCGTATCGTCGATCACGATCATCGCCATCGGCGATGAGTCCAGCACCAGGCGAAGCTGTCCCGCCTCGTCCAGCCTGGCAAATAACGGGCTACCGGAAACTATGTCCTGCATGGCATTCCTGCATCGACATCAAGAAGCACCATGCATTGCACATAGTTAACCTTCCGCCTGTCGATGATATCTCTCCGTTAGGTGCAGAATATCGAAAATAGTATCTGCCTCAGGTAATATACGTAGCGCTTTGATCGCGAACAAACAATCTACGGAAATTTACGTAGGAGTTCCCGAGTCGCGACAATCAACGTCGTTAACGCCTAGCATTGACTAGGTTATCTGCGCGACTCTGTTCGCAGGATCTACTGACAGGTTTGTAAATTTGCCGATAGGATTCAATGATTTCCTGCGGAATTCGCGGCCGCTTGCCCATCGCAAGTCCCGATCGCGGACGCTACGGATGATTCCCTATATTTTCCCATCCTCCCGAATTCTAACACAAAATTCACCAAGAACGGCGCGATCCGGGTGCGCCGGGGTTGGGGCCGGTCGCGCAAGCGGCCCGCCGGCAATCCCACAGCCCGATCGGACGCGCCACGCGGAGAGGTGTCTCACGTGGTATCGGCGATGGTTGCCAGTATGCGCAGATGGGGGTGGGTGGTGCTGGCCGGCCTGGCTGGCCTTGTCTCCGTCGGCGGAACAGCATCCGCGCAGGATATCTCGGTCACCGTCTATGCGCCGGGCGACGAGCCCCCGGGCAGCGGTGCCGGCAACAGCATTACCCTGAGCCCGATCTACGTCCGCGCCTCGGTGAGCAATCGCTGCGGCTTTGCCGATGGCCAGGTGCCCGACGGCACGGTCAACCAGCCGAACTTCGACGTTACCGGGTTCGACTCCACCTTCGACTTCGTGATCGATTGCACCGGGCCTTCGAGGGTCGGGGTGGTGTCGAGCAATGGTGGCCTGTTCCAGTCGGCCACGCTCGACAGCGGCTACACCAATCTGGCGCCGTATGATGTCGGGCTGGCCCTGGCAGGCGATGGCGGCGCGACTGCGACCGCCAGCTGCGAGGCGGCTTCGCTGGCCGCCGGGGTGACCACCTGCACCACCGCCTATGGCGGCGCGGGCGGCCCGCAGACCAATTTCACCGGCCCGGCCGATGAGACCACCGGGCTGTTGCTCAACGCCACCTCCACCACCGGATCGGTTTCCTCGATCCGCGTCCTCGCCGCCGCCTATGCCGGCAGCGACGTGTTGGTGGCCGGATCCTACGAAGACGTGCTGACCGTTACCCTCAGCCCGTCACTGTGAAGAATTGCTGCGAATAGTGTGCGGCAACTGTTTGAATTTGAATGTGCAAGGAGAAGTGAAATGAAACGGACAATTGCTCTTGCGGCGCTCGCCACGGCGCTCGCTACCGCTACAAGTCCCGCTGCGGCGCAGGACGTTAGCGGCACGGTCACGATCAACGGAACGGTGGGCGAGAAATGCCTCGTGACCGATGAAGGTGACAATGCCGACCCCGACTTCGGCGGGATCATCGACCTGATGGACCTCGACGATACCGACGGCACGCTGCGCACGATCGCGGATATTTCTGCCTCGGGCGATCTCGGCAACCTCGGCTTCCGGGTGGTCTGCACCACTGCCAACCCGGTGGTCCAGGTGACCGGTACCGCGATGACCACCGCCGGCGCTGCGCCGACCGGATATGCCAACACGGTGCACTTCACCGCCGATGCCAATTTCGACATCGCGGGCGGCGGCACCGACACCTTCACCGTTACGACTGACGGCACCGACATCGACGGCGGATCGCTCAGCGGGCGGTTGGCAACCGGGCTCGACAACGTGACTGTCGATCTGAGCAGCTTCCACACGCCCGATCCCGCCGATGTGCTGGTTGCCGGCGACTACACCGGCAGCGTGGTGATCACGATTTCGCCGAGCTGATGGCGAATCCTGACAGGAGCGATGTGACATGAAACGCATCATTGGCATTTCCGCATTGGCACTGGCCGGCGCGCTGGCGAGCCAGCCGGTGCTGGCCCAGTCCGCCCCGGCCGAGGGCGAGGTGACCATCATCGGCACGGTCGCCGACCGCTGCCTGTTCACCCTGCCTTCGAAGCTGATCGATCTCGGCGAGCTGTCGCTGCCGGGCACCGATGGCAACGCCGGCAAGCTCGATACCGGGCAGGTCAACGGGGCCAGCGAAACGCTCGAGGGCTGGTGCAACGGGACCGCCGCGACGATGACCGTCGAGGCTTTCCCGATCGAGAACACCAGCTTCACCGCGACGCCGCCGAGCGGCTTCGACCGGGTGGTCAACTTCACCGCGTCCGCGACTGCCAATTCGGTCGACGGAACCGACGATTCGGAGTCGGCCGGGGCAGGTACTCCGGTGGCCGTGGGCATGTTTGCCGGTCCGATACCGGTGGTGCTCAGCGGTGCATCGACCCCGGGTGGCGGCCTGCTTGTCGCGGGCGACTACCAGGGGCTGGTGAAGGTGACGCTCACTCCCAACACCAGCTTCGGGCAACCGGATTGAGATGGCGGTTAGCCGCCTGAACGGAGACACCAGATGAAACCGATCCCATCCATCCTGGCCCTGGCCCTGCTGCTTTCCCCGGCCCAACTCCTTGCACAGAGCGCGGGGGAGAGCGACGAGGGCGAAGTCCAGGTGATCGGGACGGTGACACCGATCTGCGTTCTCGGCGAGCCATCCGACAGCATCATCGACCTGGGTACAATGATCGACCTTTCGGGGCCGCGGGTTGGCCGCATCGCCAGCATCGCACCCCGCACGGTCACCATGCCCAACAGCTTCTGCAACTATTCCAACACGATGATCTCGATCAATGCCGGTGCCTTGGTCGAGCAGGGCGGAGCGCCGGTCAACACCGGCTTCTCGCGCGCGGTCAACTACAGCGTTTCAGTGACCCCCTGGGCCACCAGTGAGGCGCAGTTGCAGACCAGCGCCGCCGCCGACGGCAGCGGTGCGCCAGGGACCGCCAACAGTTCCAGCCAGCCGCTGCCGCAGATTTCCAACCTGACGATGGAGCTCTCCGGCTTCACCGCCCCGTCCGACGCGCTGCTGGTCGCCGGCGACTATTCCGGCCTGATCGTCGTCACCCTTGGCCCGTCCATCGAAGATTGAGGAGCGAATCCCGTGAAACCCAACCTCATCTCCCTGCTCATTCCCGCCGCCGTGGCCTTTGCGCCTGGCGTGGCGCTGGCGCAGGACGGCGAAGCGAGCAGCTCGGACAGCGAGAACTTCCAGGTGATCGGCACCGTCCCGGCGCTGTGTTCGGTGGGCATCCCCGACAACAGCGGCGGCGTCTTCGACATGGGCGTGCTGGTCGATACCACCACCGGGTTCCTGCGGACCGACCTGTTCGCGCCCGACAAGACGCTGAGCGGGGCGTTCTGCTCTTCGCGCAGCACGATT
>CAYPFE010000231.1:0-5502 GCA_964409895.1 uncultured Novosphingobium sp. | reverse complement strand
AAGTCCGCCTGGCATTTCGACCTGGAACCCGGTTACACGCCCAGCACGCCGGTCATGGCCGATGGCAAGCTGTTCATCACGACGGGCCACTCCTACATCCGCGCTTTCGAGGCCGATACCGGCAAGCTGCTCTGGGAATATGACGCCGGCACGCGCTCCCGCGCGCAGAACCCGCTGCATTTCGGCTGGGGCAACCGGGGTGTCGCCTATTCGGACGGCAAGATCGTGCTCGCCACCACGGACGGCTATGTCGTCGCCCTGGACGCCGATAGCGGCAAGGAAGACTGGAAGGTCTTCGACTATCCCGACCAGTCGCCGCGCAACATGCCGGGCGCGCCGCGCGTCTTCGCCGGCAAGGTGATCATCGGGCATGGCGGCGCCGACATCAGTCCGATACGCGGATACGTCTCCGCATACGACCTGAAGACCGGCAAGCTTGCCTGGCGCTTCCACACCGTACCCGGCGGCGATCCCTCGAAGCCTTCCAGCAGCAAGGCCGAAGAACTCATGCGCGCAAGCTGGCCAGGTGGCTGGACCAATCCTGACGGCTCGCGCCGGGGCGGCGGCGGAACCGCATGGAACGCCTTCAGCTATGATCCTGAGCTGGACCTGATCTATCTCGGCATCGGCAATGGCTTTCCCTACAATCAGGATCTGCGCAGTCCGGGCGGTGGCAACAATTTGTTCCTCGCCTCGATCGTGGCGGTCAAGGCAGGCACCGGCGAATATGTCTGGCATTACCAGGTCTGTCCGGCCGAGCAGTGGGACTGCACCGCGACGGCCGACATGACGCTCGCCACCCTCAATATCGGCGGCAAGCCGCGCAAGGTGCTGATGCAGGCGCCGAAGAACGGATTTCTCTACGTGATCGACCGCGAGACCGGCGAATTCATCTCGGCCGAAAAGGTCGCCAAGGTGACCTGGGCGGAGAAGATCGATCCCAGGACCGGCCGGCCGGTGGAGAACTCCGGCATCCGCTATCAGGGCAAGCCCGGATTGTTCGAAATGTGGCCCGGCCCCACCGGCGCGCATGCCTGGATGCCTCAGGCCTACAGCCCGCGCACCGGCCTGCTCTACATCCCCATCCAGGAACAGGGCGCGCTGATCGGCGAGGGAAAGGAAGGCGGCGCAGAGATTTCGGCAGGCATGGGCGTTACGCTGATTCCCGAAGCCGATCTTGAGCAAAAGGCGTCTTCGCACCTTAGTGCCATCGACCCGGCGACGCAGAAGGAAGCCTGGCGGATCGAGCTTCCCGGAAGCTGGCCTGCAGGCGTTCTGGCGACGGCAGGAGACCTTGTCTTCCAGGGGCGCATGGACGGCAATTTCGTCGCCTATGACGCCAGGAGCGGTGAAGAGCTATGGAAGTTCAAGACCGCATCTCCGATCGTCGGCGCTCCTATTTCCTACCGCATGGGCGGCAAGCAGTATATCGCCGTGCTTTCGGGCGCCAGCGGCCAGGGAGCAGGCATGCAATCTCTGGGCAATGCCGCCCTTCGAACCGATTATGCCGCGCCACGCCGGGTGCTGGTCTTCGCACTCGATGGCACCGACGCGGTCCCGCCCTTCGAAATGCCCGAACTGGTCACGCCGCAAGACCCGGACTTCAAGCCCGACCTCGCGCGCATCCAGCAGGGCGCCATGCTCTATGGCGGGCGAGGCTGTCTGGTGTGCCACGGTTGGAACGCGGTTGCATCGGGCGCGGCGCCAGACCTGCGCTATTCGCCGGTCATAACCGATGCGGCGGCCTTCAAGTCGGTCGTCAAGGACGGCGCGCTGAAACTGAATGGCATGCCGTTCTACCCCGCCTTCACCGACCATGAGCTGGAGACAATGCGTCTCTACCTGCGTGCGCGAGCAAAAGCGGCGCCGGCAGAACGGTCGGCCCTTCTGGCAGGCACGGCGAAGAAGAGCAGCGGCACTACAGCCGATTAGAGCGGCGGTCGATAACCTGCCCCCGGACCGAGGCTTTGGACAGGCGGTCAGGCGTCGTCGAACCGCGCGTCGGTGGGGATGTCCGGCCACTTGGCCTCGGCCTTCTCGATGAAGCCGGGCACGTCCTCCAGCCACATCTTCTGCACGTCGGCGCTGAAGTTGATGTAGAGCGCGCCGTCGACGATCCTGTATTGTAGCGGGTCGCCCGAGGCGAGCTTGCCGCGCGACATAGCCCAGGCGCAATGCCCGCCGTATTTCGGCGCGAATTTAGCCGGTCCGGCCTGGAATTTCGCGGCGCTCTCAGCCGATGCGAAGTGATATTCGGCACCGTTGTAGTTGACCCTGTGATCGGCCGACCCCTTCACCGGCACGCCATCGCCTTCGAAATAGCTGACGGCATCGTATCCGCTGACCGCGACATTTCCTGCGCCTGACGGACCGGTGAAAATGGGTCCTTTGTTGCCGTCGGTGATTGTCGGGACATCAGCCTGGGCAGTGGTTGCGGTCTCGCTCCCCTGCGCCGGCTCCTGCGATGTGCAGGCAGTTGCGGCAGTGGCAATCAGGGTGGCGGCGATCAGCGAAATGCGCATGTGAATTGCTCCCTTGTTTCGTTCCTGCCATTGTTCGCCGGAATAGGGAGTTTGGTTGCAACGCGTCGGAATTTTATCTGACCTACAGCCGCCAGGTACTGTCAAGCGGCCGCTTTTCTGGCCCTCGCCATATCGATGGTCTGCTGCAGCGTCAGGTTCGAAAGCGCGACACGCTGGAGCGCGCGCGGGCCGTCGGCAGGTTCGGCTTCTTCCTGGCGGCTGTGCTGGAGTACTAGGTTGTCCCACATCAGCACGTCGTTCAGTTGCCAGACGTGGGTGTAGCGGCGCTCGGGCGCGTAGAGATAGGTAAACAGCGTGTCGATCGTCGCGCGGCTCTCCTCCTCGTCCATCTCGAGGATGCGGTTGGCGTGCATTTCCGTGACCAGCAACAGCGGCCCGCCGGTGCGCGGGTGCGTGAAGCGCATCGGATGTTCGGCAATAAAGTCAGGCCAATCGAAGCCTGCGCGCGAGTGGTAAAAGTGGCGCATGGTCTTGTCGGCCAGCAGCTCCTGCAGTTCCGGCGGCAGGCTCATCCATGCGGCGCAATTGCTGACATAGGTCGTGGCGGTGGGCTTTCCTGGCAGCTCTATCGCCTGCAGGCAGATCGCCCGGACAGGATCGTCGGTATAAGTGAGGTCGGAATGGAACGGCAGGTACATGCTGCCGGCCAGCTCGTCGTTGTGCAGAACTGACACGAACTGACCGTCGCCTCCGTTGTCGACAGGCCCCGGCGGCCCGAACCAGCTCGCGATCTCGACATGGCGCTCGTGCGAAATCCGGGGGGCGCCGCGAAACAGCAGCATCGAATGCTCGTCATAGGCGCGAACCAGTTGGTCGATATCGGCCTGTGCGCGGCCATTGACGACGTCGAAGCCGGTCACTTCGATACCGAAATCGGGATGCAGCGGGCGGAATTCCATGGGAGCACTCTCCTCTCGGGGCGGAAGTGTGCCTCAACTGCGCGCGGGACGCCAGCGATGGTTTGCAGGCTCAGAACCCGCCTGCGCGGAATTCTCCCTCGGCTGGCTTCCGGCGTCCCCCTGCCTTGCCCGCCTTTACCGCCGCCTGCCGGGCAAGTTCGGCGCGGGCAGCAGAACGGATATAGGCGTAGAGCTGGTCGACCTCACTGCGCGAGAACTTCGCATAGCGCGGCATACCTTTCGACAGCAGAGCGCCGTCGTGCAGCACCGACCAGAAGGTCTCGCGATCAAGCGCAATCGCCGATTCGCGCAGGTCCGGCGCTGGCGAGCCCGTCGAAATGACCGCCGGCCCATGGCAATTGTCGCAACCGACCATGTCCTTGTGGTAGAGCTTCATGCCGGCCGCGACGTCCGCCGGGTCGAGCACAAGTTCGGGATCGCCGAGCGGATAGACAGTTTCGTCGTAAGGCGCCGTGGCAGGCAGCTCAGCCTTTCCACCGATCATGAAGGTCAGCAGCCGGCGCGGCTGGGCGTTGAAGCGCCAGCCAGATGGCGGCGTGCCCTTCGCGCCCGCCCAGCCGACCAGGATCGAGACATATTGCGTGCCTTTCCAGCTATACGTGATCGGCGGGGCGATGATCCCCAGTCCAGCGTTGAAACGCCATAGCCGTTTGCCGTCGCGCGCGTCATAGGCCGTCAGCCAGCCGTCGGCGGTGCCCTGAAACACGAGGTTTCCGGCGCTCGAGAGCGTACCGCCGTTCCACATCCAGTCATGCCAGACACTCCATCGCGCCTCCTGTTTCACCGGGTCCCAGGCGATCAGCGCACCTTTCCCCTCGTGCGGATCGTCGGTCTCCGGCATGGCGAAGGCCACGCCCAGGAAGCTTCCCGGCGCCTTTACGAAGCGCATGCCCATTTCCATGTAGGGGATATAGACCAGACCGGTCTGCGGATTATAGGACATCGCCTGCCAGTTGTGCGCGCCGGCTGGCGACGGCCAGATCGTCGATTCGCCGCTCTCGTAGCGGATTCCCTCGGCCTCGACCGGACGACCGGTTTCCATGTCAATCCGTTCCGCCCATGTGACCTTGCCGATCTTGCCCGGCTGGTTGACGAGTTTCCCGGTCTCGCGGTCGATCACGTAGAAGAAGCCATTGGTCGGCGCCTGCATCAGCACCTTGCGGGGCTTGCCATCGACTTCAATCGTCGCCGTGACGATACCCGCGGTGGCCTTGTAGTCCCAGGCCTCGCGCGGGTTCACCTGATAGTGCCACTTGTATTTGCCGGTATCGGCATCGAGGGCGACGATCGAGGCAAGGAACAGGTTGTCACCCCCGCCCGGCGAACGCTTTTCGGGATCGTAGGGCCCGGAATTGCCGGTACCGAGGTAAAGCTGGTTCAGCTCCGGATCGTAGGTGATACCATGCCAGACGGTGCCGCCGGTGCCGGTCTTCCACCATTGCCCGTTCCAGGTCTTCGCCGCCATTTCCATAGCGGGATCGCCCTTGTTCTGCTCCGGGCTGCCGGGCGCGGTGTAGAAGCGCCAAAGCTGCTTGCCGGTTTTCTGGTCATAGGCTGTGACGTAACCGCGCTCGCCGACATCGCCCCCTCCCTGACCGATCACGACCATGCCCTTGAAGGCGCGCGGCGCGCCGGTGATGTAGCGCTTGTCGGTCCTCCGGACGGTCTCGACTGTCCAGATCTCCTCGCCGGTCCTGGCATCGAGCGCGATCAGGCGCCCGTCAGTGGTTGCCGAAAACACCCGGCCATCCGCGAATGCAGTCCCACGGTTGAGCGGGAAGATGAAGTTCATCTTGTCCGGGTTGTGTTCGTAGACCTTGACCTCGTGCTTCCACAGCAGCTTGCCGGTTTCGACCGAAACAGCGAAGACGTCGCCATAGGTGCCGGTGAAATAGAGCACGCCTTCCACCGCAAGCGGCGTCGCCTCCAGCGAATGCTGCCCCGGCAGGTCCAGCGACCAGGCAAGTCCGAGCTCGCCGACGTTGCCCCTGTCGATCCCCGCGAGATCGGCATAGCCAGCCTCGTCAAACTGTCCGCCG
>CAYPFE010000230.1:0-5504 GCA_964409895.1 uncultured Novosphingobium sp. | reverse complement strand
CAAGCCGGTAGGCGAAGCGGATCATCCGCTCGCCCGCGCCCAGCGACGGCGGAGCGAAATCGGCAAGGATCAGCGAGCGTCCCGGCTGGATGACTTCGCCCGCCTCCCGTTCCTCTTCGGAGAGCAGGTCTTCACCGCTATTGTTCAGGGTTTCCTCCAGATCAGCGCCGTCAAGCGGGATCGCGGAGGTATCGCTGCCATCGTCGGCTTGCGGTGCGATCTGGGCGAAGGAGGAATCGACCACGGCTCAGCCTCCGCCCTTGAGCGTTGCGATGCGGTTCGCGTATTCTCCGGGCCCGCCCTTGAAGGTGTAGGAACCGGCAACGAGCACGTCCGCACCGGCATCCACGCATTGCCGCGCCGTGTCCTGGTTGATGCCGCCATCGACCTCGAGCCTGATGTCGCGCCCGGTCTTCTCGATCATCTTTCGCACGGCTTCGATCTTGCGCAGCTGGCTGGAAATGAAGCTCTGTCCGCCGAAGCCCGGGTTGACGCTCATCACCAGGACGAGATCGACCTCGTCAATCAGGTAGTCGAGCATCTTCGCAGGCGTCGCCGGGTTGAGCGAGACCCCTGCCTGCTTGCCCAGCCCCTTGATCGCCTGGACCGTGCGATGGGTATGGGCGCCTGCCTCGGGGTGGACCGTCAGCACGTCCGCGCCGGCAGCGGCGAAGTCTTCCAGATAGGCGTCTACCGGACTGATCATCAGGTGGACGTCGAAGCACTTTGCTGTGTGCGGCCTGAGTGCTGCCACGACGTCTGGCCCGATGGTGATGTTGGGAACGAAGTGGCCGTCCATCACGTCGATGTGGATCCAGTCCGCGCCGGCGGCATCGATCGCGCGCACCTCCTCGCCCAGCCGTGCGAAGTCGGCGGAGAGGATCGACGGGGCGATGAGCGGTGTCACCATATCGTGCCGGAGTTCCTTTTCCCGGCGATTAGACACCACATATTGGGGCGACAAGGAGCGGCTGTCCCTTATCCACACGGAAACCTTGCTCGTGCGACAAACGCCATCCCGCAGGCGGTGATCCGTGAGTCCCCAAGGTATCACGCAACCTTGACGGTTCTGTTCGAACGAGTTCAGTCGCCATTCACGGCGCGCGCCTATATAGGGTGCAGCACTGCATGATCACGGATTTTTCTGCTGGAGCAGTGTAAGTGCCCATTGTTTGAAAGCTGGTAACGGGAATACAGATGATCGTCACGAACCAAGGTTTCTACAAGTCCGGACGGGTTGCCGCGGCGATCCTGTCGCTTGGCGCGATTGCCCTGGCCACGGCAGCGCCAGCCGCTGCCCAGTACAGGAACAAGGTCAGCAACGATATGTCGAAGTGCACTGCCGGCTCAGGCCCGGCGGTGATGATCACGGTCGACGGGGTCAAATCGTCGACCGGCAATATCCGCGTGCAAAGTTACAATGCCACTGCCGAGGAATGGATGAAGAAGGGGCACTGGCTGCACCGGGTCGAAGTGCCCGCCAGACAGGGAACCATGACCTTCTGCCTGCCGGTTCCCAAGGCAGGCTCATACGGCATTGCGATCCGTCATGATGCCAACAACAACAAGGAAACAGACATCTTCGCCGATGGCGGCGCTATGTCGAACAATCCCAGCATCAACGTCTTCAACCTCGGCAAGCCGAGCTACAAGAAAACCGCGATCACGGTCGGCAACGGCGTCAAGTCGATCCGCGTCCAGATGCGCTATATGTAAATTGTTGTTCGCTTCGTAAACCCGCTTCAGGGCGTGACGAAGTGGAGCTCGGGACCCAGCCGGACGTCATAGGATCCGCCCGGGTAGGTTTCGCCGTCGAGGATGAAGTTGTCGTCCAGATCCATCCTGATCTGCGATGTCGTGCCCCGGTGAATGCCGATCTTGCCGATGAATGCCGGATCGCTTCCGAACATCAGCGGCGGGAACATGGCGGCGGCGCGCCGCAGCGGCGCGTCGTATACGAGATAGTTGAGGCTGTTTTCCGCCAGCACCTTGGGGAACGGCCGCACGCCGAAGGGAAAACTCGCGAGTGACGAAAAGCACGCAATGAAACGGCTGTCGGGTGTGCCGTGCGGGCTGTGAGGCAGGTCCGCCAGGTCTTCCCCGATACGAAGCCGCATGCCGAAGGAATTGCGCCAGGGGCTGCTGCCCAGGCCGACTATTGCCTGAACCACCCCGAATGCCGAAGTCACGCCGACCGCCAGGCTTTCGAACGCGCCCGCGCGGTGCGCGGTCTGGCCGGCCTTGATCGCGGCGTTGAACACTCCGGCGCCAAGGAGAAAGCCCAGCCTGTCGCGTTGCGCCATGTCGAGCCGCTCTATGACCAGCGGTCTGCGTATTACCGCGCGGCCCCGCAGCGCGGCGTTGAGCGCATCGTCGAGCGACCATTGCCGGGGCAGGCCGAGATTGTGGGCCAGTGCGTTGGTCTTGCCCATCGGCAGCACGATGATCGGCGGCCAGTCATCACCAAAAACGGGTGCGGCCCGCGTCAGGACGTCGCGGATCGTGCCGTCCCCGCCGTCGATAACCAGCAGGCCGATCTTTTCGCGCGCAAAGCGGGCGAGCGCCACCGCCAGTTCCGGCTTGGTCTGGGGTGCGGCTGAAATGACATTGGGGTCGCCCAGGTAGTCGACCTCGAGATTCTTGTTGCGGTGGCTACGCGCGTTGCGGATGATCCCGACGCGGGGAAGCCTGGACAGCACTTCGATGCTTCCGGCAGGAAGCTCGTCAGGCATCAGAGGTGTCTCCGGTTCCTTCGATCCCAGGGTCGTACGATCCATGACGGGTGCTTTAGCGAAGGTCAGGGGGTGTCCGCCAGTGTTTTCGGGCACGGCCGTGCCGCCTAATCGGAACTGTCTTTAGGCGGCAGGCATTTGCTTTGGCTGATCGCGTGTTTGCCGCACCACCAGGATCAAGATCAACCCGAGCAGGAGTGCCTGGCAAATCGAGTTCACCAACACTGCCGCTGCCACACCGTTGGCGCCCATGAGCGGTTCAAGGACGAACGCCGCCCACACCATCGCCGCGGTCGCGACGAGTTTGGCCAGAAATGTCAGGAGGGCACGTTGTGCGGCCATGATCGTGGGTTCGAACGCGACCATCGCCAAATCCACGCAGGCTGCTGCGGTGAGCCATAGCAGCGTGTGATAGGCCGTGCCGAAGTCTTCTCCTCCGACAGTCTCCAGCACGAATTTTCCGAACAGGACGGCCATGACGAATACGACCACGCTTGCCGCTGCCGCCGCGCGAAGCGATTGCCAGATCATCGTGGCGATGCCGCTCACGCCTCGGTTGCGTACCGCGCGCACGATCTCGGGAAATGCGGCCCTCGCAATCATCTGTGCGACCATGGTGAGCGACCGGGCCAATTGAGCCGCGAGCCGGAACGCGCCGGCCGCCGCGGTTCCTGCCAGACCGCCGACAAGGAACAGCGGTATTTGCTTGGCCGAAACGAACAGCGACTGGCTGAAATTGGACGACCAAGAATAGCGGGCGATCCCCGGATTGTCGTCGAAGATCTCGCGAATGTTTCTGCCCTCACGCAGGATCAGCTTGACGTCGCCGATGCGGTGGACGGCGTACCAGTGCGCGGCGCCTGTCAGCAGTTCGGCGATGCACCATGCGATCAGGAAGCCCTGCAGCGTGGGATGGACGAAGGTCACGACGACGGCGCCGAACAGCCGCAGCGACGGCAAGGCACTTTCTGCGGCCGCCGCGAGAGGGAATTGCCCGCGCAGGCGCATGATTCCGATCGGCGTCGAGCGCATCGCCAGCAGCATGATGATGTTGAAGATCAACGTGGCGCGCGCCAGCGTCGGCTTCATGCCGAGCTCGTCGGCGAAGAAATGCAGAATAATCGCGCCAGCGGCGATGCCGATCACGACGCTCAGTGCATCAAGCAGCATGGCGCCGCGATAGAGCCTCGCCAGCCGTCGTTCGTCGTTGTTCTCGATGTGATTGACGCCGTACTGGACGATGATCTGCCATGTCTGGAAGGCCAGCAGGTTGGCGAGCAGCTGCGCACCACCGGTTATGAGCGCGAACCGTCCGAAACCCGATACGCCGAGCGTACGTGTGATGATCGCAAGGTAGATCAGCGAGAACACCGCAGCCAGCCCCCGACTGGCCATCATCCAGCCGAAGTTCCGCATCACCGTCTTGACGGCTTGGGGCGCCTTCGGAAACTTGCTGTTCAAATCGAATTCACTCGCCCGATGGTGATGGCTCTACGCGGCTTGGAGATACCACCACTCTGGACCAGCTTGCTTGGATTAACAAGCTGCCGGCGTTCCTTCGCAGCAGGAACTCAACTCATGCCGTCGAACAGCTTGCCGAACCGGCCGGCCAGGTTGATCGCCAGGGCGACCGCGACGATGCCTGCAAAGACGTGATAGAGCGTCATGTCGGCCGGCAACGCAAAACCGCGCCGCGCAAGATCATAAGCGACGATCGCGAGAGCGAGGTAGAAGAACTTCTTGTATTCTCGATAGATCGCGCGGCGCCACCAGAACGGGTACTTGGGCTTCACCCAACCCGAAAAGCGAGGCCACAGCGAGGGCACGTTTTCCGCCCATTTCGCGTGCGCATCGCCGAATTCGCCGATCAGGAACTGCTCCTCATACATCGAGATACGTTCATAGACGATGACGGAGACGAGGTAGACGATCGCGCCCCAGACCCAGCTTCCCGAAAGCATCGCGATGCCGGTGAAGTTGAGGATGCGCCCGACGTAGAGCGGGTTGCGGACCAGCGAATAGGGACCGGTCGTGTTGAGCTCGGCGGCGACGGCTTCCTTCTTGGCGTTGCCCGAGGTGCCGAGTGCGGCATAGCCGCTGACTATGACGCGCCAAAACGCGCCCGCCAGCGCTACGCCGAGCGAGGCGATCTGCCACCAGCAGTTGGCCTGCTCGCTCTCGAAGGGTCCGAGCGAGCCTGTGCACCACGCAATCGCCGCGCCGACGATCCAGACGGCGTGAATGTTGAGACCGCGAACCGAAAAAAGCGCATGGCCACTGCGGGCCAGTTCCTGATGATACATTGCTACCTGCGCAGAAAAATGATCGCTTAGGCAGGCGGCCTTCGCGTTGTCAACCGCGATCGGAGTTTGCCGGACGGCTGACTCGCCGGTATTGCCGTCAGCCTGCTGCAAGAGTGCGGTCCGGGGTTCGATGATCGGGGAGACGGTGCGATGGCCGCGGACGAAATCCTCGATTATTGGGACGCTCATGGAAAATGGCTTGGCGCTGCATCCCGCCGCGATGTGCATGCCCGGGGATTGTGGCATCGCACCCTGCACCTCTGGTTGGTGACGCCGGAGCATGGCGGATCGGTCGTCTATCAGTTGCGATCAAGCACCGCCGCGTCATGGCCCGGCAGGCTGGACGCCAGCGTCGCAGGCCATCTGCTTGCCGACGAAAGCTACACCGATGCCCTGCGCGAAAGCCGCGAGGAGATCGGAATCGACGTGCGGGAGCATGCCGTGATCGCGCTGGGCGAGCGCCGGGAAG
>CAYPFE010000229.1:0-5539 GCA_964409895.1 uncultured Novosphingobium sp. | reverse complement strand
CCGGCGCCCAGCGCGCCTGAGAGTGCGACAACGTCGCCTGCCCTTAGTTTCTCCGCGATCGCCGCCCCCAATCCGGACGTCGCAACAAGGTCGGGAAGCGCAATTTTCACGGCAGGTCGACGATTGCAGCCGTGCCCTCGCCCGGTTCGGAGATGATCTGCAGGGTTCCGCCATGCGCCTCGATCAGCTGGCGGGCCAGTGGCAGACCGATACCCTGCCGCCGGTCGGCACCCTTGCGATCTCCGCCGACCTTAATGCCGTCGAGTGCGCGCGCAAGCTCCGCAGAAGTCATGCCGCAGCCATTGTCGGAAACGACGATCCGCGCCCAATCCTTGCCGGCATCGCTCTCGCGGGAGACGTGCAGCAGGATGCGCCCCCCGGGGGACGTCGCGGCAATCGAGTTGTCAATCAGGTGGCCGACCACCCGGGAGAGCCTGCGCCCGTCGCCTTCAATCGATCCGCAGTCGCCGGAAACCTGGATATCGAGCGCCAGTTCGGCCGCCTTCATCCGGTCCTCTCGCTCGGCAGCGAGCGACCGCACGAGCGGTTCAAGCGCGATCTCGTCGCGAGCCAGGGGAAGCAATCCTGCTTCGCTCTGCGACAGGTCCAGAATGCTTTCGATCTGCTCACCGAGCCTGGTCGACGAGCTGAGAATGGCCGCGACATACTCCTTGCCGTCGGGACTGAGCTCGCCACCGACGCCGGCATCGAGCAATTCGGCAAAGCCACCGATCGAGGTCAGCGGTGTGCGCAATTCGTAGCTCATGTTCGCCAGGAACCGCGTCTTGACCTCGTTGGCCTCGACCAGCGCCGCGTTGCGTTCGCGCAGCGCTGCCTCGGCCTTCTCCGAATCGGTGATGTCGAGCACGATCAGTAGCCCGTTGCCGTCTGGCAGCGGGACCCCGGCGAAGTCGAGAATTCGGCTGTCAGACAGCTCGATCCGGCCACCGGTCTCCTTGCGGTCAAGCGTCGCAGCGCGCACAACATCGCCAACCGCCTTGGCCTGTGCCGGCTTGCTGAGATGATCGGCGATCTTCCCGAGCAAATCGTCGACATGAGGGTGCGAATCGAGGAATTCGCCCTCCAGACCCCAGTCTGCCGCGAACCGGCGGTTCCACAGTTGCAGTTTTCCATCCGGCGCGAAGACCGCTACCGATTCGTAGAGGCTGTCGAATGTCGCGGTCCGGGTGCGCAGCAGGGTATCGCGGATGGCCGAGAGCCGGAGCTGTTCGGTGCGATCCTCCGCGATCAGCAACAGGCCGCCATCCGGCATCGGGTGCGCAACAATACGCAGATGCGTACCGTCCGAAAGCGACCACGCCTCTTCCTGGCTGCCGCTGGCCGCAAACCAGTCGGCCTTCTCTTTCCGCCAGGCAGGAAAATCGCGCACCTCGGGGAGCCGCCCGGCATCGAGCGCGCTGTCGAGCAGCCGTTCGAACGGCGCCGGATCGAGCAGCATTGCCGGTGAAACCGCAAAGATGCGCTGGAACGGCTGGTTGGCGAACACGAGCCGCCGTTTGGCATCGAACTGTGCCACGCCGGCCGACAGCTGGTCGAGCATCGAACGCTGGGCCTCGCGAAATGCACGGAACGACCGGCTCAGCTCTTCCATGTCCTCGATATCGATCGCATAGCCGGCGATGCCTTCGCTGCCCAGCGGCAGGTCACTGACCCGGCAGGCCCTGCGCTGCCCACCGATAGTAACCGTAACGATCCTTTCGACCAGTGTGTTCTGGGCAGCCGCCTGCAAGGCAACCTGCCGCGCGGTCAGCCCGTCGACCGATTCGACCAGTTCGGTTCCCGCGGCGATCGCGTCTTCCGCCCCGGTGCCGCCAACAGCCGCGACATAGGCCGAGTTGACAAGACGCAGCGCGCCGTCTGGCCCGCGAAACCACATCGGGATAGGTGCAGCCTCGATAAGTGCGACCAGCGCGGCAAAATCCCCTCTCGCCCGGGCCGCCTCGTCCCTGAGCTTCATCAACTCGCTTTCGCTATCGCTGAAATCGAACACCCAGATCAGTGCAGCCCCGCCGGGCGAAACCTGCGGGTCGGCCAGATGACCGCGCAGGGCGAGGCTCCTTCCAGACCCCCGCGGTGTCGCAACCATCCGGAAGGGCGCTGCGGTCTTCTGCGTATTGAGCACCGCCTTGTTCAGCTCGGCGAGCTTGTCGGCCGGCAGGCCCTTTTCGCCCGTGTCGAGCTCGCTGAGATATTGCGGGACGGCGTCCAGCCCCAGCCATTGCGCTAGGCGTTGCGAAGCCTCGATCCGGCCATCGGCCCGGACCAGCAGGGGGACGACCGGTGCTTCGTCGACCATTCGGGCGAGCCGCCGGCCATGCCGCAGGCTCGCCTCCGCCCGCTTCTGCCTGGACCGCGCGGCAAGGATCGCCCAGGCCGCTAGGATGGTCCAGCCTGCCAGCAGCAAGCCGATAAGCACAAGCGCGGTTTGATCGAGCATCATTGCACCCCGAGCTATGCGGCGCGGAAGCCGCTAATTCAATGGGCTGTGGAGAGTGACGGCGGAAAGTCGGGCGGAGGCGATGTTTTTGCCCGGCAGTGCGCACAGCCAGTTGCCAGCGATCGCGATTGCGGCGATGCAGGGATGGCCAGCGCGGACAAGCGAAGGATGATGGCATGGATGACAAACCGCTGAAGACCTACCTCGATGGCTGGTCGAGGATCTGCAACAGCACGCCCGAGACGCTGGGCTGGATGCTCGAGGGAGCTCATCCCGACATGCGTTTCAGCGACGTCAATTCACCCAATGTGCATTCAGGTCATGACGGCGTCAGGCGCCTCAACGAATTGGCTACGGGAAAGTATCCCGACGCGGCAATCACCACACGCGACCTGCTGTTCGACGGAACCAACTGGTCGATCCGCTGGACAATGACGGGCACGCGGCCCGACGGCTCCGCCTTCAGCCGTGAAGGCGCCAGCGCCGGAAACGTCGCCGAAGATGGCCGCGTGATCGAGCACACCGACTACTGGAGCCGGGGCGACGCTGCGGGGTAGCTAACCCGCCGTCGAATTGAAACGACTTCCACTGATAGACCGTCTGCCCTGAGCTTGTCGAAGGGCTGTCCTTCACTTCAAACGATGTGCTCGAAGAAAAGGACGGTGCTTCGACAAGCTCAGCACGAACGGTGGTTGGTCAGTACCGGTAATGTTCGGGTTTGAACGGCCCTTCCACCGGTACGCCGATGTAATCCGCCTGGCGCTGGCTCAGTCTGGTCAGCTTCACGCCCAGCTTGTCGAGATGGAGCGCCGCCACCTTTTCGTCGAGGTGCTTGGGCAGCACGTAGACCTGGTTCTGGTACTCGGCCGACTTGGCGTACAATTCGATCTGCGCGAGCACCTGGTTGGTGAAAGACGAACTCATCACGAAACTCGGATGACCGGTCGCACATCCCAGATTCACTAGGCGTCCCTTGGCGAGCACGATGATCTGCTTGCCATCAGGAAACGTGACAAGATCGGTGCCCGACTTGATTTCCTGCCAATCGTAATTGTCCAGCGCCGAAATCTGGATCTCCGAATCGAAGTGGCCAATGTTGCAGACAATCGCCTTGTCCTTCATCGCCTTCATGTGCTCGCCGGTGATCACCGCTTCGTTGCCCGTCGCCGTCACGAAGATGTCGCAACGCTCCACGGCCTCTTCCATGGTGACGACTTCATAACCCTCCATCGCCGCCTGCAGGGCGCAGATCGGATCGATTTCGGTGACCATGACGCGCGCGCCGCCGTTGCGCAGTGACTGGGCACTGCCCTTGCCGACATCGCCATAACCGGCGACGCAGGCGACCTTGCCCGACAACATCACGTCGGTCGCGCGGCGGATCGCGTCGACCAGCGATTCGCGGCAGCCATAGAGATTGTCGAACTTGGACTTGGTGACACTGTCGTTTACGTTGATCGCGGGGAACGGTAGCTTGCCATCCTTGGCGATATGATAGAGCCGGTGGACACCGGTGGTGGTCTCTTCCGACACGCCCTTGATATGCGCGACGCTCATGGTGAGGTAACCGGGCTTGGCCTTGACGAAGGCCTTGAGGGCGCGCTGGAACTCGATCTCCTCTGCGTTGCCGGGCTCGGGCAGTTCGTCGCCCGCCTCGAGACGCGCACCCCACAGCGCGAACATGGTGGCATCGCCACCATCGTCGAGGATCATGTTGCCGGTCTGACCCGTTCCATCGTCCCAGTCGAAGATGCGGCCGACATAATCCCAGTAATCGGCGAGGCTCTCGCCCTTGATCGCATAAACCGGGATACCCCGCGCAGCGATGGCGGCAGCGGCATGGTCCTGCGTCGAAAAGATATTGCAGGTCGCCCAGCGCACCTCAGCGCCCAGTTCGACGAGTGTCTCGATCAGCACCGCTGTCTGGATCGTCATGTGCAACGAGCCGGTGATACGCGCTCCACTAAGCGGTTTGGCATCGCCGAATTCCTCGCGCAGCGCCATCAGGCCCGGCATTTCGGTTTCGGCAATGGCGATCTCGGCCCGGCCGTAATCGGCAAGCCCGATGTCGGCGATGGCGTAATCCTGCGATGCGTCGGCAATGGTAGCCACGGTGCGTATTCTCCAAATCCAGCGTCGGCGCGCACCGCGTAAGGCAACCGTCCCGGTCGAAACCCGGCGCGCAAGCACGGTGGTGCTTAGCGTCTCGCCGGTACGGAAGCAAATATAAAGAATTCTTTATATGATATTCGGAGAACCTCTCACATACCCGCTATCGCCAACTGCGCGACCGGCTGACGCTGCAGCAGCTGATCCGCCGCTTCGACCAACGTAGCGCGGCCTTCAACCCGCGAAAGGTCGCTGGCGACCATCTTCAGCTGCCTGCAATCTAGCCAGGGATGGCCGGTTCCGTACTGGTTCGCCATGGTCACCCGCATGCGATCCAGTGCACGTTTCCCTCCGTTCTGGCCGAACCGGCGCGACATGTCGTTGTTCAGGTCGTAGCTCGCCCCTTTAAGCATTCCCATGTGCTTGGCAGCGAAGTGGCCATAGTCGGGTATGAAATCGTCGCTGGTATTGCGGCATCGCAGGCCGGTGACCATCAGCATGATATCGAGCCGCAGCAGTTTCTCTGCATCGCTGCCAGTGTCCGCCCGGGCCGGGACCACTCCGGCTATTCCGAAGGACAGGGCGATCAATAAACTGAGGACTCGTCCTCTCATCTTGGGCTCTGGCATTGGTTGCGATGGATTTGGCGCATTCCTCATCTTGCAGTCTCCCGCAGAGCAATCCTGCTGCAGACACCATCGCTCAGCTGCGTTTACTCCTTCTTCAACAGTGGCGGTGAAGCGAAATTTACCATGCAATTGGCGTTGCCCGCCGGGAATCCCACCCTATATCCTGCGGCGTTGCGACTCACTTGCAGGAAAGGAATTCTCCATGACCATCGCCGTTGGTGACAAACTCCCTGACGTCAAACTGATGAAGGCGACCGAATCCGGTCCCGAAGCCGTGCAGACCGGCGACTATTTCGCCGGCAAGAAGGTGGCGCTGTTCTCGGTGCCCGGCGCCTTCACGCCG
>CAYPFE010000228.1:0-5542 GCA_964409895.1 uncultured Novosphingobium sp. | reverse complement strand
CTCACGCTTCGCCGTCATCCCCGACGACCCGGCGCAGGTGCCGATCGAGGAGACGTTCGACGCGCTCGCCGAGCTGGTGACGGAGGGCAAGGTCCGCAGCCTCGGAGTCAGCAATGAATCGCCCTGGGGGCTGATGCGCTATCTCGCCCTGGCAGGGCAGGGCAGGGGGCCGCGGCTCGCCTCGCTCCAGATCGGCTATTCGCTGCTCGATCGTCAGGCAGAGGTCGGCCATGCCGAGGTGCTGATGCGCGAGCAGGTCGGCATGCTCGCCTATTCGCCGCTGTCGCGCGGGCTGCTGACGGGCAAGCATCTCGACGGCGGCAAGCATCCGATGCTGACGCCGGGCAAGCGCGCTGCGGTCGAGGCCTATGTTGCACTCGCCGGGCAGGCCGGGCTCGATCCAGCGCACATGGCGCTCGCCTACGCGGTGAGCAAACCCTTCATGACCAGCGTTTTGATGGCGGCGAGCTCCATCCCGCAGCTGGAGCACAATATCGCTGCTGCGGGATTGACTCTCCCCAAGGACCTATCGAAGGCAATCGACGCGATCCATGACGGCAACGCCAATCCGCGCTGACGGCGAACCACACGATACGAAGGCAATCCCCATGAATTTCGACCTCACCGAAGAACAGGACATGATGCGCGACAGCTTCGCGCGCTTCCTCGACGACAATTCCAGCCCCGCGCGGGTGCGCAAGGCGATCGATACCGGCGGCTTCGATGCGGAGATGTGGGCGGGCCTTGCCGAACTGGGCGCGCTTGCCATGCGCGTTCCCGAGGATGCCGGCGGTATGGGCATGG
The DNA here is from genome assembly GCA_964409895.1 of uncultured Novosphingobium sp. Classification (GTDB taxonomy): domain Bacteria; phylum Pseudomonadota; class Alphaproteobacteria; order Sphingomonadales; family Sphingomonadaceae; genus Novosphingobium. Next base: position 4,738 of record CAYPFE010000228.1, on the reverse strand, counting down.
GTATCTTCGATGCCGCGGTGCTGATGGAGGAGGCGGGCCGCACGCTCGCCTCAGGCCCGTTGGCAGAGGCGCTGGTCGCGGCCCGGCTGATCGGTGAACTGGGCGGTGATGCGGAACTGCTCGAACGCGTCATCACTGGCGAAGCGGTGGCGAGCATCGCCATGCGCGATGTCGCCGAATTCGGACGCCAGTGGGTCGCGGGCGGCCTTGTCGCCGAGGCGGTGGTTGCGCTCAGGGGCGATGATGTGGTGCTGATCGAGGTGCCGTCTGAAGCGCGCGTGGCAGAACCCAACCTTGCCTCTACCCCCATCGCCGAAATCGACCTCGCGTCGCTACCCGCAAGCGTGCTCGGCAGCGGCGAAGCGGCGCTTGCCGCCTTCGCGGGCGGTCTGGAGGAATGGAAGCTGCTGATGGGCGCGGCTCTGTCGGGCCTCTCGCGCGAGGCGTTGAAACTCGCGGCCGCCTATGCCGGCGAGCGCAAGGCGTTCGGCGTTTTCATCGGCACGTTCCAGGCGATCAGCCACCCGATGGCCGACCTCATCGCCGAGATCGACGGCGGCAAGTTCCTGGTCTGGAAGGCGATCCGCAGCATTGCCGACAGCGAAGCGGACGCCGGGGCGCAGGCCTCGATCGCGCTGTGGTGGAACGCCCAGACCTCCGCGCGCACCGTCACCCAGTCGCTGCACACTTTCGGCGGCATCGGGCTGACACTGGAGCACGATATCCATCTCTACAATCTGCGCGCCAAGGCCTGGCCGCTGGTTGCGGGCGATCCCGAGGAGATGCTCGCCGAGGCGGGGCGCCGGCTCTATGGCGGCGAGGTTGCAAGCCTGCCGGAGGCGGGCGAGATGCCGGTCGAATTCGACCTTGGCGAGGAAGCGCGCAAGGTCCAGCAGGAGATCCACGACTTCTTCGCCGCCAACGTCACCGACGAGGAGCGCGCCAAGTTCCACTACTCGTTCGAGGGCTTCAATCCGCGCATCCATAAGAAGCTGGTGGAAGCGAACCTCGCCTATCTCCAGCTGCCCAAGGATGTCGGCGGGCGCGGTCTGAATGCCTATGCGGTGACCGCCGCGCGCGATGCATTCGAGGAAGAGGGCTGGAACAATCCAGTGGGCGGCGTGGCGCAGATGGTCGCGCTCATCATGCACCGTTTCGGCACCGACGAATTGAAGGAGGACGCGCTCGCCAAGGTGATGTCGGGCGATGCGATCTGCTCGCTCGGCTTTTCCGAACCGGGCTCCGGCTCAGACGTCTTTGCCGCGCAATGCCGCGCGATTCCCGACGGCAACGGCTGGTCGATCGAAGGCACCAAGATGTGGACCAGCGGCGCCAACATCACCGACTACGTCCTGATGCTTACCCGCACCAACCCCGACGTGCCCAAGCACAAGGGCCTGACCATGTTCATCGTGCCGCTGAAGGCGGAAGGGGTGACGGTGCAGGCGGTCCACACCTTCATGGACGAGCGCACCAACATCACCTTCTACGACGGGGTGAAGATACCCGACAGCTGGCGGCTCGGCGAAGTCGACGGCGGCGCCAGGACGATGGCCGCGAGCCTGGAACTCGAGCACGGCGGCGGTTTCGCCAAAGTGCAAAAGGTGATGGTTGAAGAGGTAGTCGAGCTGTGCCGCGAGATCGACACAGCTGGCGGCGGCAAGCTCATCGAGCGGCCCAATGCTCAGTGCCGGCTGGCGCGCAGCTACGCCAATTACCTCGTTTCCGAACTGCTGCAGTACCGCGCCAACTGGGTGCAGGTGGAAGGTAAGACCGACCTTGCCTTCGGGCCGATGACCAAGGTGTTCTCCTCCGAGAAGTTCACCACCGATTCGCGCGACCTGCTCGACCTCACCGCGCCGCATTCGCTGTCGAACCGCAAGGGGCCGGCGGGCGCGATCAACCAGGATTACCGCCATGCCCACGGCACCACGATCTATGGCGGGTCCAGCGAAGTCCACCGCAGCATGGTCGCGGAGCGCGGCCTCGGCCTGCCGCGCAGCCGTGGCTAACGAGAGGACCAGATCATGAGCGACGAAGCGCCCCACCTCCTCACCGAAGTCACCGACGACGGCATTCTCATCGCGACGCTGAACCGGCCGGACAAGTTGAACGCCATCAGCCGCCAGATGATGGACCTCCTCACCGAAGCGGTGCTGAAGTTCCGCGATACGGATGAAATCAGGGTCATGCTGGTGCGCGCTACCGGCCGTTATTTCAGCGCCGGCGCGGACCTCAGGGGCGGCAGCCAGAAGATCGTCTCTCCATACGGAAACAGCGAAACCGCGCGCGGCATCCGCGAGAACCACCGGCTCAACTTGAACAACATGCAGCAGCTGTGGGACGAGATGGAGCATATAGAAAAGCCGATCGTCGTTGCGCATCATGCGACCTGCGTCGGCGGCGGGCTGGAGCTGAGCCTGTCCTGCGATTTCCGCCTGGCGGCGCAAAGCGCCTCCTACGCCTTCCCCGAGGGGCTGTTCGGGGTGCTGCCGGCCTCCAACGGCGTTTCGCGCCTCACCCGCATCTGCGGGCCGCACTGGGCGCGCTGGCTGATCATGGCGAACAGGAAGGCGCCCGCCGACCTCGCCTTCACCATGGGCCTCGTCCACCAGGTCTTCCCCGACGAGACATTCGAGGATGAGGTGATGGATTTCTGCCGCCACCTCGCCAAGCAGAACGGCGAGCAGATGGGTGCTGCCAAGGTCGCGATCGAGATGTGCGCCGAAGTCGGCCGCGACACCGGCCGCCACGTCGAGCGCATGGCCAACTCGGCGCTGATGCTGAATCCCGATTACCTCGCGGGCATGGCCGAGTATCTGAAAGGCGTCGGCGGAAAGAACTGACCTGCGCCCAATAGAAGGAGAGACCCGATGCCAGCCTATCTGATCGTAATCCGCAATGGCCCGATCCAGGATCAGGACGCCTACAACACCTATGTCCAGATGAACCAGGCGAACCCGCCCAGGGCGGTGATCAAGCCACTGGTCGCCTATGGCGCGGTGACGGCGCTCGAAGGCACGCCGCCCGATGGTGTGGTGATGCTCGAATTCGACAACGTCGAGGCCGCACGCGCCTGGTACGACAGCCCCGAATACCAGGCCGCCGTGGGCCACCGCATCCGCTGCGGCGACTGGAGCGCCTTCATCGTCGACGGAGCGATGAACTTGCCTTGAACAACTCGCCCCTCCCCGCGGGTAGGGGTTGGGGGAGGGGGAGCGAGGCCGTCAGGCCTCGCGTCCCACGTCTGCGGGATTCCCCCAGCCATCCTCCCCCAACGGGGGAGGGGCCGGGCGCCCCGGATTCCGGCTGGCCAGTCTTCCCCAAAATTGGTGTGGAAAAAAACTTGGCGGCAATGCGCTTTTAGCCCTTGCGCGCTTCCCCGGCCTAGGAATTCCCGCGCGTCGCGCCTGTCGGCGGCACCAGTGCACAAATCGTTAACCAGCCTTGCGCGGCGGACTCGGTAAAAGCACTATGGATAGTGGCCCGTTGAACACGGGAACTCTAGACCTAGATGGATGCGCAGAAGGCGCGCCACGCGCCGCAGGGACGATTCTGGTCTGGAGTTTTCGGCGACTCTGGAGGGTCTAAGGGGGCGAGTGGGAATTTTGTTCCCTTTTCGTACCGGATTATGATAGGACGGGCGCTTGCCCTCCTGTCATCGGGTCGCAGGTGGTTTGGAAGTCCGCCTGCATGTGGTCGCGATACGGGAAACGGGGATAGCGGAAGTGGATTTCAGGAACGAAGGCAGCGATCAGGTCGAAAGCGGGGATGTAGGCGAGGGCGTTGCCGCCGATGTCACCCCGAACAAGGAGGCAGGCGAAGCGCCTGCGGTAGCGATGACCGAGAAGACCGATACCGGTTCGGAAAAGCTCGTCGAGCAGATGGCGCAGCAAGTGGCCGAAGCCGCGCTGCAGCCGCCGGTAGACGATTCCAAGGCGATCCGCGCGCGCCGTTTCGACATCGTCATCGATGCCGAGCGCAATGCGCTGCTGACCGATTTCGGCAAGGAGACGCTCGACGACCGTTACCTGCTGCCGAACGAAAGCTATCAGGACCTGTTCGCGCGCGTCGCTGATGCCTATGCCGACGACGCCGAGCACGCCCAGCGGCTTTACGATTATATCTCGCGGCTGTGGTTCATGCCTGCGACGCCGGTGCTTTCGAACGGCGGCACCGGACGCGGGTTGCCGATTTCCTGCTATCTCAATTCGGTCGACGACAGCCTCGAAGGCATCGTCGCGACCTGGAACGAGAACGTCTGGCTGGCTTCGCGCGGCGGCGGCATCGGCACCTACTGGGGGCAGGTGCGCGGGATCGGCGAGCCGGTGGGCCTCAACGGCAAGACCAGCGGCATCATTCCCTTCGTGCGGGTGATGGACAGTCTGACGCTGGCGATTTCGCAAGGGAGCCTGCGGCGCGGCTCTGCTGCCTGCTATCTCGATATCTCGCATCCCGAAATCGAGGAGTTCCTCGAAATCAGGAAACCGTCGGGCGACTTCAACCGAAAGGCGCTCAACCTCCACCACGGCGTTCTGCTCACCGACGAGTTCATGGAAGCGGTGCGCGACGGTGAGGAATTCGAACTCAAGAGCCCCAAGGACGGATCGGTGCGCGGCAAGGTTAATGCCCGCTCGCTGTTCCAGAAGCTGGTCGAGACGCGGCTGGCGACGGGCGAGCCCTACATTGTCTTTTCCGACACGGTGAACCGGATGATGCCGGAGCACCATCGCGAGCT
>CAYPFE010000227.1:0-5565 GCA_964409895.1 uncultured Novosphingobium sp. | reverse complement strand
CGAAACGGGCGGCGCAGAGTGGGAAGGCGAGGTCGTGCTTCTCGACAAGTACGGCAAGGAGCCAAGGCGCTTCGTGGTCCCCTTCCCGGACGCCGATCGCATCGCAGAGCTGACTGCGCGTGCAGAAGCGCAGGTTGCGCCGATACCCCCAAAGGGTATGTGCGAGAACCGCGCGCAGGCGACCACCAAGGCGCGTTACTACGACGCCGAAACCCCGTGTGGACAGCGGACCGAGATCTGCTGCCCATACGCCGACCTCTGCTTTCCGGCAGGTGAGGATGACTTCCAACTCTGACAAGCGTCAGCGGACTCCGAACGAGATCGCCGCAATCGAAGAACAGCGCCTCACGGCGTTGAAGGAGGCAAACGCAATCCGCGGCAAGCGCGCAGCAGTGCGATCGGCGTGGAAGGCAATGGACGAGTCCGTGGTTTCGTCAAGCGTTGCGATGCTGCTCGGTGATCCGCCCGACTGGGCAAAGACCTGGCGTATCTCTCAGGTTCTTCACCAGATTCCGCACTGGGGCGAAGTTGCTGTCACCAAGCGGCTCAAGCAGCTCGCCATCGCACCAGAAACCCGTCTCGTCGAGCTTTCCCCGCCCCAGCGTCTCGGCTTGATCGAGGTCCTCGCCCCACAGCTTCTCACTAATGAGCAAGTTCTATAGGCGGACGTTCAGAGCCCCGTACGGCTTTGTTGTCCGCGACTGGCACAACAAGCCGTGGATCCTCTGGCGTTCGTGGCGCGAGTGGCGCTTCGGCAAGCGCGCTCCCGAGCATGTTTTCTTCCGCGACTTCCCTCCCGCTCGTTCTCAAACGAGAAGGAGACCGTAAACGTGACAAGCCGCGAACTGCACCAAGCAGGTCGTTGCTGTGAAACCTGCGCGGAGCCGCTTTCCGTGTACGAACCGCAAGACCGTTGCCGTAGGTGTCGATCCTCGTACCAGCTCACACCCATGAACCCGCTTGTGCGACGCGTGCAGTCTCAGAAGCGTGTCGCAGAGCAACTGGAAAAGGTGCCCAAGTTCAATGTCCCAGAAGGTGATTGACGTCACGCTGGGGCTTGACCCCAGCACCAAGATCATCGGATTCGCGTTCGTCACCTCAGACGAGGGCGAGCCACTGTGGCACGGGATCGTGAAGATCAACGAGCCCGACAAGGGCTGGCGTGACCAGCAGATTTCACGCCAGCTCGCCGCACTCAAGGCGTCCCTAGACGCTCACTCGATTGTCGACGAGGTCGAGTACCGCTGCACCGCGGTTGGTATCGAGCGCATGTTTCTGGGGCCAAGCCCAAAGGTCGCGATGGAGCTGTCGTACGTCGCCGGCGCCGTCCACCAAGCAACTCGTCAGACCTTCCCAACCGTGGAGATCCTCAGGTTCTTGCCCCCCGACTGGCGCGAGAAGGTGGGCCTGGAGCGCAACGCCTCCAAGGCCGCACTCGCTGAGCGGGCAACAGAACTGGGGTCCTCACCTGACACACCACAAGATGAAGTTGACTCAATCCTCATCGCCCTCGCGGCGCGAAACACCATCAGGTCCCAGCCAGCTGTCAAGGCAGCCTCGCGACCGTCGTCCCGTGGCCGTCGATCCACGCGAGTTCGCAAGAGCGTGGCTAGCTCGGAAGGGTCTTGACCTCGACCTCGCCATTGAGGCGGGTGTCACATACAAGCCAGGCCCAAAGCTCTGGTTCACCTACGAACTCCCTGACGGGACGCTGTCGCACAGGTTGTTTGACCTGACACGCGACAACCAAGAACACCAGTTCAACTACCGGATCTGGCAGCACGGCAGCAAGGCCAAGGGCTCCCTTTGGTTCCCCGTTTCAGCGGTCGCGTCCGAGACGTCGACAATACTGCTGTGCGAGGGAGAGACAGACGCGCTTGCTGCTGTCCAGTCTGGTTGCCCATGGCGCGTAGCGTGCTCTCCCGGTGCTGCCATGACCTCGAAGTCGCTTCAGGGGTTTGCTGCACGATTCCGGGTTGACCGCTACGTCTGCGCGTTTGACAACGACGACGCAGGCAACGACGGCGCCCAGCGTGTGCTTTCGCACGTTGGCGACGTACCTGTGTGCAGGCTTGCGCCACCGCCCGGTCAAGACCTCAAGGAGTGGCTGAAGGGCGATCAGCCCAGGGTGCCAGAGGCCGACTGGGACAAGATCGAGCTCTCCCTTGAGGACATTGTTCCGCGGGCTGTGCCCCGCCCAGCGCCGTCTCGGATCGTATTGCCGTCCTTCTCGCGACCCATTGCGGGAACCGGGAAGCCGAGCCTGCACTATGTGTGGTCTCAGATCGCACGGCCACTGCCGAAAGCACCCGTCCGCACTGACGCACAGGGACGCAAGATCTACGAAGCGTTCTGCCCGATACACGACGACGGACGCAACCCTGGAGCGTGGCTCGGAGAAGAGCGGTGGGGCTGCTGGGTTTGCGGGATCGACTCGGCGGACGTGTACGAGCTAGTTGCTTGGACTCGCAACGTAGTGCAGGTTGGCCAGAAGCTTCGCGGGCAGGACTTCGTCCGCGCCAAGGAGCTGGCCAACACGATCTGCGGGGTGCTGTGATGCAAGGCGACAAGACAATGAGCCAAGAGCTTGTCCAGTCGCTTTGTATCCCGGACACCGGTTGGATCCGGCGCTACGTCGACACCTACAACGGACACGTCGAGGTTCCACCGGAAGCCTTTGCCGGCAGCGCGTACACGCTCCTCAGTTCGCTGATCGGCTGGAAGAGCTACCTGCAGTGGGCTGACGCCTCCGAGCCGCTCACCCTGTACACGGCGCTAATCGGCGCGTCTGCGACCGCGCACAAGACGACGTCGCTCAGCATCGCTGAGAGGATCGCCAGAGACGCCAACAGGGAGTACTTGAAGCTCTCCGGGATCATCGACGACGAAGACCCGGACTGGCTCGTGAAGGTGATAACCGGCGGGCACATGTCTCAGGCTCGCCTACTTGACCTCCTCGGCCCATCGGACGCCCAGCAGGCAGACCAGTGGGAACGTGCTGGCGACGTGCCTCCGTGCCACTTGCTGGTCTGGGACGAGCTCAAGGATCTCCTGGTGCAGGAGAAGGGCTACTCGTTCCTCGGTGAGACCCGGCAGATGCTGTTGCGGATCTACTCCGGCTACCAGCCGGGAAGCCAAACACGCACCAACTACGTGCGTGGCGGACGCTGCTCCATGGCGATGATGGGCACTGTCACAATGTCCACATGGCGTGAGCAGCTTGGCGAGGAGGCTGTCTCTGGCGGGCTCATGGGGCGGCTGCTGGCCATCCCCTACGGACCTCCGCCGACCTGGGTCCCCCTCCCTTCTCCAGTCAACTCAAGCCGACGCAACGAGCTTGTGGATTGGCTTGTTCAGCTAGGGATGGTTCCGTCCAAGAACTGGGGACCAGTGACTCTGGAGCCAGAGGCAAGGGAGTTCTGGGAGACCTGGTACAACCGGCACAAGAACGAGATCGCCGCAAAGGAAACCATCGACCAAACCGCAGCCCAGGCTCATGCTGCGTTGTTTGGCAGGTACCAGGCAACGGCATTGAAGTTCGCCGGCGTGCAAACAGTGAGCCAGTGGGAGCCCGGACAGGGTGTCCCGCGCCTTGTCGTTGACAAGAAGACTTTGCAGAACGCGTGTGCCTACATCGACCACGTAATGCGCTTCTCGGTGCCCGTTGCTACGGAGGCACTTGAAGACAGGGAATACAGGCACATGCGAAGGGTCGCTGCCTACGTAGTAAGCAACGGCCCAGTTTCCTTCACGGACCTCCAGCGTGCAGTTCGCACGCGGGGTGTCACCGCTGACCGTTTCCGACGGCTCGTCGAGTTGCTGCACGACGAGGGCCAGATCACGGTCACTCGGGAACCGCACGACGGACGAGACCAGCTGGTCTGCAGTCCGCCATCACGGGAGGTAGTAGCAGCATGAGCAACGACATCGACCTGTACAGGTCCGACCAGGAGCTTCTTCAGCTGACGCTTCGGCTTGAGCGTGCGGAGTGGTGCCTACAGGTGACCACCAACACGCTCCGGGAAATCGCGGGCTGGGACACCGTCGACGTGTACGACCTCCGCAAGGAAGCGCAGCGCGTCCTCGACTGGGTTGAGAACGTGGTCGGCAACGGAAGAAGTGGAGTCACGTAGTGAAGCTCTCTATGATCGTGGAGCACGTATCGGGGTTTCGGTTGCCGTTCCCCGGTGCAGACAAGCTTGCGAAGTTGTCCATAGAACGTTGCAAGGGAACCGGCCACACCCAGTACGTGGCCGACGACGGATCAGAGCGTTGGGAATCGGTCTCTGAGGAAACCCTTATCCAGGACGCCAAGGAAGAGCTGGCAGACGCGCACGCCTACATCTGCGCACTGCTCTGGCGTAGCCACAACGCCGAGTGGTTGCAGGTGGTGCCGCTGCTGTCAATGGCCTTCCAGCACCTGGAGAATCCACCCGCTAGCAACAAGGACGTCCAGTGACGACCATGACCACCACACTCAAGGAAGTGCGAGAGCACGTCCACAACTACGTACAGGAGTGCAGCAACAACATGCCGCTGCGATCCGTGTACGAGCAGAACCTCGTGCTCGCGTACGCGGGCGTGATGCCTGACGAGTTGCCGCCGTTCTTCAACCGGGACGCTGACAACGCACAGGACTCTTGGCTAATCGCCACTTGCTGGTTCCTCAAGCTCATGAGCCCGACCCCCATCAGGGAGTCCGGGGAGGCCCTGTACAAGGCCCTGACCGAAATGGAGCTTCAGGAGCCTGGCCGTTGGGCTCAGGTGTACTCCGAAGTGGACAGCCTGATTCAGGAGTCCGGCAGCAACATCGACGACTTGCGACAGTATTGACCTCCTAGTCTGGATCTGCTAGGTCCCGCATTACAGCGGGAGGGAAAGAGGGGCGAGGCGCTGTGGTGACGCCTCGCCCCTCGTTTTTTGGGCACGCGCAGGGGCTGGGACCCGTTACAACGGGTTCCAGCCCCTTTTTTTGTTACCGGTAGCGCGCGGTGCGCTTGCGAATCGCGGGGGGCTGGGGGACAAACTGCTTCCCGGCCCTTGTGCCCTTTCGCTTGGCGGCAGTCGTGCTTTCGTACTGCTTCTTGCTCAGCGCCTTGATCGCGCGGGTTGGCAGGTAACGCTCACCGGTTGCGTTCGGCCCCTGTGTGGACGGCTTGCCCGACTTGGTGCGCCACTTCTCGCGAGTCCACTTGGACAAGGATTCCTGCTTCGCGGTCTTGGGACCGGAGTAGCCGCCGCCAGACTTCTTGTACTCCGAGGCCAAGATCTGAGCCTTGCGTGCGCTCCACTGGCCCGGCCGACCACCCTTGCTGCCGGCCTTGACGCGGCTCAGGATCCTCTGCCGAAGCTCTGGGTTTGTGTAGGCCACTAGCCTGCCTCGATCTGGCGAGCGGGCGCGACCGTGCCGTTCGCCTGGATGGCGTTTGCCGCGGCGTGGTCGGGCAGCATGATCACCAGCGGCACGTTGTCGCCGGTCTGCTCGATCTGCTGCTTTGGGCGACCGTAGTGCTGCTCAAGCACGTCCTTCGCAACCCGGTAGCGCAGCTCGGGGTCGTAGTCAGC
>CAYPFE010000226.1:0-5571 GCA_964409895.1 uncultured Novosphingobium sp. | reverse complement strand
CGCGGCTGACCGAGCCGCCGCGCACATCGGAAACGGCGATCTTGTCGATTTCGTCGAGGAACACGATCCCGTTCGATTCGGCATTCTCAAGCGCGACCCGGGCGACATCGTCCTGGTCCATGCGCTTTTCCGATTCCTCCTCGACCAGCTTGTCCCATGCATCCGGAACCTTGAGCTTGCGCCGTTTCATTGGCCGCTGGCCAAATGCCTTGCCCATCATGTCCGACAGGTTGATCATGCCAATCGAGCCTGACATGCCGGGGATTTCCATGGATGCCGAAGGTGTCTCCTCCACCTCTATCTCGACCTCGGTGTCGTTCATTGCATCCTCAACGATGCGCAGGCGGAAGCTCTCGCGGGTGGCTTCGGACGCATTTTCGCCGACCAGTGCGTTCAGCAGCCGCTCCATCGCCGCGTGGCTCGCCGCGTCGCGCACCGATTCGCGGCGGCGGTCCTTTTCCAGCCGGATCGCTTCCTCGACCAGATCGCGGGCGATCTGCTCGACATCGCGGCCGACATAGCCGACCTCGGTGAACTTGGTCGCCTCGACCTTGACGAAGGGCGCGTCGGCCAGTTTGGCCAACCTGCGGCTGATCTCGGTCTTGCCGCAGCCGGTCGGGCCAATCATCAGGATGTTCTTGGGCGTCACTTCGTCGCGCAGTTCGGCGGAAAGGCGCTGGCGGCGCCAGCGATTCCTGAGCGCCACGGCAACCGCGCGCTTGGCATCTGATTGCCCGATAATGTGTTCGTCAAGGGCCGCGACTATGGCCTTTGGGGTGAGGTTCTTTGTGGAAGGTCCTGTCATGGGGCCCAGTTGGGGTGACGAGGCCGTGCGGTCAAGTCCGGCTCGCGACCTCATCGCCTATGAGCCGGCACACGAAGTTCGTTCGCTGCTGGCGCGCCCGCCGCCCAAAAGCGCATTGAGACGCCCGGTCATGGGCTTTTCTACATATTTGTAGGCGGCAAGCGAAAGCACGATCAGGAGAGTCAGCGCGGTCAAGACATAACCCCATGATCCGCCTGGATTGCGCAGGTGCATGAACGCCCAGATCCACGCGTGGGCGAGTGGTATGTGCAGCAGGTAGAGCGAATAGCTCGCTTCCCCGGCCCGGTTGATCCATTCCGAAGCCGGTAAATTCAGATGGCCGCCCAGTAGGGCAAGGCAAACCAGTACAGCCGGAAGGCCGGCCCAAGGCAGATAGGCGAAGGAGAGCGGCTCACCACGAGGTACATCCGGAGCCATTACGAACGCCAGCATGCTTCCAGCGAGAGCTAGCAACCTCAGCCATAGGGGCAAACGCCAGCCGCGTTCCATCGCGAGGCCGATCGCCATGCCGGCAATGAAAAGCAAGAGAATCGGGCGGGTGGCGGTAAAGGCGAAGGGATGGTCCGTGCTGATCCATTGCCCCGCCACGACCAGTGCGATGAGCGCCAATGTGGTCAGCGTAAAGGTCCACTTGCGGCCGGCAAACACGAAACAGCCGAAGAGAAAATAGAATTCCAGTTCATAGAACAGCGTCCAGCCGGGCCACAGGAATGGCTGGAACCAGGCTGGATCACTGGCCTTGAAATAGGGAACGAGGACCAGCGAGAGGGCGACCTCGCGAGCATCGACCGGCAAGCCGACCCACAGCGCTACTGCCACCATCAGGCCGGTGGCTAGCCAATAGGGCGGCAGGACGCGAACCGCGCGACGGCGCCAGAAGCGCATTGAACCCTTGGGCAGACCAAAGAGGTGGCGCGAGGATATGATCATCACGCAACCGGAGATGACGAAGAACACCGATACCGCGATTTGGGCCAACTGCTCGGTGTGAGGGAATTTCGGCAGGCGATCGTCAATGTGTACGGCAAAGGCGAATGCCAGATGAAGCGCCGCAACGGTGAACGCAGCCATTGCGCGCAACAGCTGTATGGCGGGTATCTTCGGTTGGCAGGCTATGGGCGCGCTCCTCAAGCCGAATCCTTGGGCCAATCCAACTCCCGATCATCAATAACAACAAGACTGGCAAGAACTAGATCGCTTCGAGCGTCACCCTGTCATTGGTGAAGACGCAGACCTCAGCAGCGACTTCCATCGCGCGCCGGGCGATCTTCTCGGCTTCGTCCTCGTAATCCGCAAGCGCGCGGGCGGCGGCAAGCGCATAATTGCCACCCGAACCAATCGCGGCGATGCCGCCTTCGGGTTCCAGCACGTCACCATTGCCGGTAAGAATCAGCATCGTTTCGGCGTCGGCAACGATCATGAGCGCTTCAAGGTTGCGCAGATATTTGTCGGTCCGCCAGTCCTTGGCGAGCTCTACCGCCGCACGCATCAGCTGGCCGCGATATTGTTCCAGCTTGCGTTCCAACCGCTCGAACAGCGTAAAGGCATCCGCTGTCGCACCGGCAAAACCGGCGATGACATTTTCGCCTTCGCCGATTCGGCGAACCTTGCGGGCGTTGGGCTTCATCACCGTGTTGCCCATCGACACCTGGCCGTCGCCTGCGATGACGGTCTTGCCGCCCTTCTTCACCCCGATGATGGTGGTGCCATGCCACTGAATCAGGCCGTGGCTCGCTCCGTCTCTATCCATGCCAACGCATATATGGAGCTTGCGACCAGGATCAATCCTTTGTCACGCTCGGAAAAACCCTAGCTTCCGTTCGGACCTGGCCCGCCAACACCTCCGCCGCCGGCGCCGGGTACGCCAACCGATCCAACGTTTCCGAACAGGTCCTCGAGGAAGCTGCGGTCGCGGCCTAACGTCTTGGTCTTGTCGCCTTCGGGATCAATCCGAGCGACCTGTTCCATGCCGCGCCGGTCAACGCTTAGCAGGTTGCCCTGTTCGTCGAAACTCAGCTTCATTACAGTCTGGTCCTGGGTTCGCGCCCGGCGGAATGCGGGGGTCTTGGTATCCTGCGAGATATAATACCAATCCTTGTTACCGAACTGGCTGACGAATGTCGGGCGTCCAAGCGATTGCTCGACCGATATCCGATTATCGATGCCGGGCTGGATTGCGTCGGTCAAAGCCCTGTCGACAATGAACCCGCGATGGTCGCGAATTGACGTGCATCCGGTAGCCGTTACTGCAAGTCCGAGCGCCGTTGCCGCCAGCCACAGTCCGTGCCGATCAAACCGCATTGCCAATCTCCAATTCACCGTACAAATCCCGAAGGCCATTGCCAGCAGGCGCATCACGCATATATCGCGACCGCGAGCCTTAGGCGGCCCTGTCCCGTATCGCAATGGCATAGGCGGCTGCCGGTGGACAAGGTCGCTTGAATTCCTACTGAACGAAAGGTTCTGTCACTTGTCCTTCCTGTCCCGCCTCTTCGGCAAATCGCGCTCAGGGCGAGATGCACTTCGCCCCCTATGGCACCGTATCGTCGAGATTGCCCGGGAAAAGCGCTGGTACGCCGATTGTGGAGTTGCCGACACGGTTGGGGGCAGATTCGATGCGATCACACTTGTGCTGTCGCTGGTGCTGTTGCGCATGGAGCAGGACAAGACGTTGATCGAGCCCTCAGTGCGTCTCACCGAGGTCTTCGTTGAGGATATGGACGGCCAGCTGCGGCAACGTGGAGTCGGCGACCTTGTCGTCGGCAAGCACATGGGCAAGCTGATGCAAGTCCTCGGTGGCAGACTCGGTGCCTACCGGGTCGGACTGGCCGAGGGCGAGGCTGCGCTGGCGTCGGCATTGGAACGCAACGTCACGCTGGCGGAAGGCGCCGACCTGACATCCCTGGCCAAGGCCGTGCGAGATGTTGTCTCGAGAGTCAGCGCTGCAAGTGCAGAAGACCTGCTGTCGGGACATATCGCGTGACTGGTGCACCCGAATTTTCGCGTCTCATCGATGTAGGGCAGGCGGACGGCCGACAGCTAAGGCTGGAAGCCAGCGAAGCAGAGCGCAAGGCGCTAGCGGAACGCTTTGGCCTGGTGCGTATAGACCGGCTGGACGCGAAGCTGGCGCTGGAACGCGTGGGACAAGATGTATCCGCAACCGGAAGTCTCACCGCGGATTGGGTACAGAGTTGCGCCGTCTCAGCAGAAGACTTGCCGGTGGCTATCGACGAAACCCTTGCCTTCCGATTCGTTCCTGCCAGCGACGGCCGCCAACCGAATGAGGAAGTGGAGATCGACGCCGAGGACTGCGACAAAATCGAATACTCAGGAACCGGTATCGATCTGGGCGAGGCTGTAGCGCAGTCGCTTGCCCTCGCCATCGATCCCTATGCGACGGGACCTGATGCAGATGAAGCGCGAGCAGGCCTGGCACCCCCTGAGGACAGTGGGCCATTTGCAGCTCTCCGGGAACTCAAGCCGAGGGGATAATCCCCTTATCCCGGGGAAGCGGTCAGAACGGAATGTCGTCGTCGAGGTCGTCGGCATAGCCGCCGCCCGCACCACTGCCGCCTGACGAACCACCGCCACCGCCCCAGTCGTCACTGCCACCGCCCTGTCCGCCGCTATGGCCGCCGGATTGCCCACCGCCGCGCATGCCGCCACCACCGCCTTCGCCGCGTCCATCGAGCATCGTCAACGTGCCGTTGAAGCCGCGCAGCACGATTTCGGTGCTGTAGCGGTCGTTACCCTGCTGGTCTTGCCACTTGCGGGTCTGGAGCTGTCCCTCGATGAACACCTTGGAGCCCTTGCGCAGGTAATTATCGCAGACGTTGATGAGGCCGTCGCTGAAGATTGCGACACTGTGCCATTCGGTACGCTCCTGCCGCTGGCCGTCGCGGTCTTTCCAGTTCTCGGACGTCGCGATCCTGAGATTGCAGACACGCCCGCCGTTCTGGAAGCTACGCACTTCGGGATCTGCTCCCAGATTGCCGATCAGCATGACCTTGTTGAGCGACCCCGCCATTCGAATTCCTCTCGCTATAATCCCAGCGCCAGAGCGCTCCAGTAAGTGATTCCCGCGAAGATATAGGCGAGCGCGAAGAGGTAGGCCAACATGAAGACCGGCCATTTCCACCCATTCGTTTCGCGCCGGGCGACAGCGATGGTCGAAAGGCACTGCGGGGCGAAGACGAACCAGGCAAGAAAGGCGAGCGCGGTCGGCAGGCTCCAGCGTGCTGCGATCTGGTCACGCAGCGCATCCTCGGCCGCGGCCTCGTCGGCTGAGTCGACCGCATATGTGGTTGCAAGCGACGCCACCGCTACTTCTCGAGCCGCCATGGCAGGCACCAGCGCCAGCGTCATTTCCCGATTGAAGCCAATAGGTTCGAAGGCCGGGTGCATCGCAGATGCAATTTGCCCGGCAAACGAAGCGTCGAGCTGACCTTTGCCAGGATCGGCCTTGGGAAAGCTCAACAGCAGCCAAAGCGCGACCGTGACGGCGAAAATAATCGTGCCCGCGCGCCTGAGAAATATCCATGCTCGCTGCCACAGCCCGATGACCAGATCCTTGAACGGCGGCAACTGGTATTTGGGAAGCTCCATGATGAACCCGCTCGCAGCACCCTGGGTGACCGAACGCCGCAATACCAGCGCAACGGCCATCGCCCCGACGATACCCGCGACGTAAAGCGCGAACAGTACCAGGCCCTGCAAGCCTATACCGGGGCCGATACTGGTGGCGG
>CAYPFE010000225.1:0-5577 GCA_964409895.1 uncultured Novosphingobium sp. | reverse complement strand
GACGGTGTCATTGCCGACATCGAGATCGCTGAGGAAATGATCAAGCATTTCATCCGCAAGGTGACCGGCAAGCGCACCAGCGTCTTCAGCCCGCCGGAAATCGTCGTCTGCGTTCCCTCTGGTTCGACCTCTGTCGAACGGCGCGCGATCCGGGACGCTGCCTCCAATGCTGGTGCAAGCCAGGTATTTCTTATCCTGGAACCCATGGCGGCGGCCATCGGTGCCGACATGCCAGTGACCGAGCCAGTCGGATCGATGGTCGTCGATATCGGCGGCGGCACGACCGAGGTCGCGGTTCTCTCCTTGAGGGGCTTGGCCTACACGACTTCGGTGCGCGTTGGCGGTGACAAGATGGACGAGGCAATCATCAGCTATGTCCGCCGTCACCACAACCTGCTGATCGGCGACGCAACCGCCGAACGCATCAAGAAGGACTATGGCATTGCCATCGTCCCAGCCGACGGTGTCGGCGAGACGATCCACCTCAAGGGGCGTGACCTGGTCAACGGCGTGCCGAAGGAAATCACCATCAGCCAGGCCAATATCGCCGATGCCCTCTCCGAACCGATCGGCGCGATTGTCGAGGGTGTTCGCATTGCTCTGGAGAATACCGCCCCCGAACTGGCTGCCGACATCGTCGACCAGGGAATCGTGCTTACAGGTGGGGGCGCCTTGATCCAGGGCCTCGACGAGTATCTGCGAGAGGAAACCGGCCTTCCCGTCAGTGTAGCGGAGGATCCCCTCACTTGCGTCGCTCTCGGCACCGGACGGGCCATGGAAGACCCGGTCTATCGTGGTGTATTGATGACCGCCTGAGCAATTTTCGAATCGCGGCTCCGACTGTCTGCCAGGGAGCCGCCCGGATGGGAGAAGGAACAGCATGGCGCCGTCGGCAAACCGGCGCTCCGGTCATTCCCGCAGGGCGCAATACACCACCTTCTTCGGATATCTCGCCGGCGTAGCCGGTCTGGTCGCTGGTGCTGCCTTGCTCATCATTTCGATATTCCAGCCCGATTTTCTGTCCGGCGCGCGCGCCGCGGCAGAGGATATTGCCAGCCCACCGGGTTCTGCCACTTCGGCAGGCCGTAGCAACACTCGCCAAGGCATTTCGTCGATCTCTGGCTACTTCAAGGCAATGCGCAATTACGCAGCCGTCGAACGGGAACTTGCGGAAGCCAAGGTTCGCCTTGCCGAAGCTGACGCCACGGAATCGGAGAATCGGCGACTCAAGCGGCTCCTTGGCCTCGCCAACGGTGAACCCAAGCCCGTTGCGATTGCGCGATTCACCGCATCTACTGCAACGAGCAGCCGGCGTTTCGCAACTATCTCTGCTGGCCGACGTGACGGCGTGCGCACCGGAATGCCGGTCCGCTCAGTGCTTGGCCTGGTTGGGAGAGTACTTCATGCCGGCCCGACAAGCTCGAGGGTGCTGCTGGTTACTGACACCGAAAGCCTGGTGCCCGTTCGCCGGGCGAAAGACGGTATTTCAGCATTTGCACAGGGTCGTGGGGACGGCAGCGTGCAAATCCGGCTTGTGAATCTTGGCGTCAACCCGATCAGAAAAGGCGATGTCTTCGTGACATCGGGCTCTGGAGGGCTTTACCGGCCGGGAACGGCGATCGCGGTTGCCAACAAGCTTGCCAACGATGGTGCAATCGGCAGAGTTCTGAGCGATCCGGCAGCCACGGAATATGTTATCGTCGAACCTATTTGGGGCCCCGAAGCAACGCTCGATCCCAAAGCAGAACTCCAACAATCGGCTGAATGATGCGCATCTTCGAATCTTTCGCGCCCGTTCGCCGGGACAGGAACCGCCGCATCAACCGAGCACCGTCGCCGGTGCTTGCGCGAGGCATCCCATGGGCCAGCGTGATGCTGGCGACCCTTATACCTATCTGGCTGACAATCGCTTCGGCACCACTTCTGCCACCCTTAGCCTTCCTGGTGTTCATTTCATGGCGCCAGCTGCGTCCTGGTCTCCTTCCGATCTGGGCGGGTTTGCCCCTCGGCTTTTTCGATGACCTGTACAGCGGCCAACCACTTGGCAGCGCGGTCTTGCTATGGTCGGCAGCAGCAATAACGCTCGATATCATCGAGACGCGCTTGCCCTGGCGCAATTCCTGGACCGATTGGCTGTTGGCCACCGGCATCATCGCGGCCTATATCCTGCTCTGCCTGCTGTTCGCCAACCTGGCGGGCGGATCAACCGGAATACAGGTCGTCGTGCCTCAGATCGCAATGTCCATTCTTTGTTATCCGCTGGTGGACCGGCTGGTGGCATGGCTGGACCGGACGAGACTGATTCCCTTCGTGGAAATCCGCTGATGGCGCTCGGCAAGCACCATGTCAGTTCTGGCACCCTTCGAAACAGTTTTGACCGTCGCAGCCTGGTGGTTGGAAGCCTACAGGGCGGCCTCGGCCTGCTGCTCGCTGGGCGCCTGGGTTACCTCGCCATTTTCGAGAACGAGAAATACCAGCTCGAGGCCGAAAGCAACCGGGTCAATCTCTCGCTGATTCCCCCGCGCCGGGGCTGGATCCTTGATCGAAACGGTGCGCCACTCGCGTCTAACCGCGCAGATTACCGCATCGATATCATACCTGACCGCATGAGCGACGGCGCCCGGACCATCGCTATGCTTGGCAAGCTTCTCAAGCTGACTGCGGTCGAACTGCGCGACTTGCAGGACAAGATCGAACAGTCGAGCGGCTTCGCTCCGGTCGAAGTCGCAAGCGGCGTGGACATCGATCGTTACGCCGCAGTTAGCGTCAGGCTGCCAGAACTTCCCGGTGTAATCACCCAGCGCGGATTTTCCCGGCACTATCCTACTGGGCCGTCAGTAGGCCATCTCCTCGGCCATGTCGGGACGGCATCCGCCGAAGATTACGAGAAGGAGCGCATTCCCCTTCTGGTCACACCGGGCTTCAAGATCGGCAAGGATGGCCTGGAAAAGCAGTTCGAGAAGGACCTTAGAGGCGTCCCAGGCGCGCGGCGCGTGGAGGTGACCGCGAGTGGCCGGATCATCAGGGACCTCGACATGCGTGAGGACGTACCGGGAAAGCCGATCCGTCTCGCCATCAATGGTCGATTACAGGACTACGCGGCAAGGCGGCTAGGCCCGGAGTCTGGATCGGTGGTCGTGATGGACTGCCACAATGGCGACGTGCTGGCGATGGCCTCCATGCCGAGCTTCGACCCCAACAGCTTCTCAGACGGTATCGGCCGCATTGAGTGGAAGATGCTGTCGGATGACGATCACGTTCCGTTACGCAACAAGGTACTGCGCGGACTCTATCCACCCGGATCCACCGTCAAACCCATGGTCTCGCTCGCTTTTCTGGAAGCGGGTCTTGACCCCGAAGAGTCGGTGGGTTGCGGCGGTGGCCTGAGGGTTGGCAATCGCGTGTTCCACTGCTGGAATCGCAGGGGTCATGGATCGACCAACATGGCCAAGGGAATCTACCAGAGCTGCGATGTCTATTTCTACCACTTCGCTCAGCGGATCGGGATGGAAAGGATCGCCGACATGGCCCGGCGCCTCGGCCTCGGCCAGGAATTCGACATTCCGGTGCTAGGCCAATCATACGGAACCGTCCCCGATCCGGAGTGGAAGCTCCGCAAATACGGCAGGGAATGGGCAACATTCGACACCGTCAACGCCACGATTGGCCAGGGCTACATGCTGGTCAACCCGCTGCAGCAGGCCGTCATGGCTTCACGCATAGCCAGCGGCAAGGTGTTGATGCCTCGCCTCCTGCTCGATCCAAAGGCGCCCGACGCGCCTTCGCTGGGCATTCCGCAAGACCATCTCGATTTCGTGCACCAAGCGATGTCCGACGTGGTGAACGGACCAGGTACGGCAGGCCGGGCCCGTCTGCCGATCGAAGACGTCAAAATGGCAGGCAAGACCGGGACAGCGCAGGTCGTTGGGTTGAATGTCAGCAGCGGCAAGGGCGGCCCCTGGAAGTACAGAGACCACGGGCATTTCATCGCCTTCGCCCCTTTCGACAAGCCACGATACGCCTGCGCCGTGGTGATCGAACATGGAGGAGGATCGTCAGCCGCCTATCCTGTGGCGCGTGACGTCATGACCTTCCTTTTCGATCCGGACAAGGCGCTGGAAGCGCTGCACGGCTTCGAAAAAGGGTGGGGAGGAACCGCTCAGCAACGCCTTGATGCAAAGTACCGGGCCTATACCGCCGAATATGGCGGCAACGCGCCGAAGGTCGCTACCGAGGAAGAGAAGGAAAAAGTTCGCGAAGAGGATGAGGCCCAGCAGGAAGAAGCTCAACCTATCGTTGAGAGTGCCAGAACCCCGCCTCCCGAACCAGTAGCTGCGGAAACTCCCGCACCCGCCGCGCAAGGTGGAGATAGTTCTGGCCGCAATCCGAATGCGCCTTTGACAAACACCCAGGGCACAAGCAGGCCAGGCCAGTGAGCAGCTCCCTGATTCCCGATCCCGTGGCACGCCAGCCATGGAACGTCCTTCTGCCCCTTGTGCTACTGGTCCTGTTCGGGTCAGCCGTGCTCTATTCGGCTGCGGGCGGAAGCATGCAGCCCTATGCAGCATCGCACCTGATCCGTTTTGCATTGTTTCTTGCGATGGCACTGGTGATCGCACGCCTCCCCGCAGATTTGTTCAAGCTGATGGCCTATCCCGCCTATGGCGGTGTCCTCATTCTCCTGTTGCTGGTGGAAATGCTGGGGGCAATTGGCGGCGGCAGCCAGAGGTGGCTCAATCTTGGCTTCATGACGCTGCAGCCCTCGGAGCTTATGAAACCGACGATCGTACTGGCTCTCGCGCGATTTTATGGTTCGTTGCCGATTGCACTTACAGTGAGTTGGCGCGGGCTCTTACCCGCTGGCGCGTTGATCGGCATTCCCATGGGCCTTGTCATGCTGCAGCCGGACCTCGGCACCTCGCTTGCGATCGCATTTGGCGGGACCGTGGTAATGTTTCTTGCTGGATTACCGCTGCGCTGGTTCCTTGGTGCAGCGGCAGCTGCTGCCGTGGCCGCGCCGCTGGCATTCTTCGGGCTGCTGCACGATTATCAGCGCAATCGCGTCACGACGTTTCTGGACCCGGAGAGCGATCCGCTTGGCACCGGCTATCATATAACCCAGTCAAAGATTGCGATCGGCTCGGGAGGCATCTTCGGGAAAGGCTTTGGGAACGGATCTCAAAGCCTCCTTGAATATCTTCCCGAGGCGCACACGGACTTCGTCTTTGCAACGATGGCTGAAGAATGGGGCATGCTTGGCGGGCTGTTCGTGCTTGCTGTTTTTGCGATTATTCTCCGCTGGGCCATGAACGTGGCCCGGGATGGAAAGGACCGGTTCAGCAGGCTGCTGGCCGCGGGGATGACGGCCACGATCTTTTTCTACGCGGCCATCAATCTGATGATGGTAATGGGCCTTGCACCTGTCGTCGGCATCCCTCTCCCGTTCCTGAGTCACGGCGGATCGTCCATGCTCACCGTGATGATATGTTTCGGCACACTCCTCGCCGCCGACCGCTGGCGAAAGCGGCCATCTGGTATTACCGATTAGTCGACACGATTTTTGGCTTTAACTCGCAG